>JAQVUC010000128.1 GCA_028699715.1 Anaerolineaceae bacterium
ACCGCAATCGTGCCATGCTGCTATTTTTGCTGGACACTGGGGTTCGTGTTGGTGAATTGATTACGATCCTGAAAGATAAGGTCGACTTGAATTCAGGCAGTGTCAAGGTGATCGGAAAAGGCAATAAAGAACGGATCATCTACTTTTCAGCAACCACCGCAAAAGCCTTGCAAAAATATGCTGCAACCAACAATTCCAGGTTCCTATTTTCAACTTTGAATGACCGGCCATTGGATCGCAATAACGTGGGGAAAATCATTTCACGAATTTGCAAGCGTGCAGGCGTGCCAGTCTATTCACCGCATGATTTCCGGCATACCTTTGCCGTGAATTACTTGCGCAATTATCCAAATATTTATGCTTTACAACAAATGTTAGGTCATTCCAGCCTGGACATGGTCAAGCGATATTTGGTCATTTCAGAATCCGATCTGAAAAACGCGCACATGCACGCGTCACCGGTTGAACATTGGAATTTGTGAGGGTTATAATTGGCAAAAGGCGGTGAATATGGTGGATATTCCAGGATGGGATGAATGGATCGTAAAGAATCCTGATCGGTTCAAAAGAGTGCTTGGTTTTAGATCGAAGTACGATCAAATTTATGAATTTCCAGCACCACTTGATCAGGATGAATGCCGTGAATCTACGATTGATTTTGCATGCTCACGATTAGGCATTAATTATGAACGGTATTCAGAACTTAAGCAAAAGGAATTAGCCGATAATCCGAAATTTGAAATTTACTGTAAAGAATATCCATTACCAATAGGATCTTTCGCCATAGTCAGCACATATATGCGGAAACGTTGGTATTGGACAGAATTGCATGGCTTTTATGGTCATCGCCTAATAGTTGGAAATGAAAGAGCCATTATTGGCCTTGCTAAGAAATATCAAAATGGGAATACAGTAGGTTGGTTTTTGGGATTAGTTAAAACTTATGATAGGTATATGAACACCGAAACGGAACTCGGTGAAATCGAACAAGATGAAGCCTTATACGTTTATTTTTATCCGCCTTTTGAGTTCATCGAAGGCATGGTCCTTTTTGAAGGCAAGCTGGACGAATCGGTGATCCGGCAATTGAAAGATTATGAAAAGTTTTACAACAAAAACATCCTGGGAAAAATAGTCACTGGTCGACCACGAAGCGATCCGGAATATTGGCTGGAACCAGCAAGGGCAAAAATCCAGGAAAAGCCTGACATAACACAGGATGATTTGGCGCATGAAATCGGATGTGATCTGAAAACCTTCAAAATCAACCGAAAAAATGGCGGTTTTGCCACTTACAAGGAATTCAAAGATTCGGTTTTGAAACCGTAGTTTATTACCTTTATTTTCCCCCCGACTATCGACTAACCTTCTCATAGATTAACTATTAGGAGGTTAGTTTGCGAATACACATAACACTTGACGAAACAACCGGCAAAAAGCTGGTTGACCTGGCGGTGACAGAACGGCGTGCAATTCCTTTGCAAGCCGAAGTTCTGATCATGCACGCGCTGGGAACATGGACGCCGGATCACGTCACGGCCGGTGACCATGCCAAATCCAAATATCCAAAACGTAAATATCCAGGAGGGACCATGATCCATGAGTGACCATAATACAATCACGCCTGACGGCCAGGTCAAGCGTGATCAAAGTCAACCGCGTGACGAATCACGCAAAAGTGAACAATCAAAGTATAGCACCAAACCGATCACAGCCGCAAGCCTGGCACGTCAATTTGTGAAAGGTGATGATGAATCCAGGGGGATAATCACAGCAAGCCTTGACCAGTACGATCCCGAATTTCAACGGCAATTCCTGGAATATGCCAATAATCCCGATACGATTCCAATCGGTGCCGGAAAGGTGACCAGGTGGACCGTCAACGAATTATTGGACGCTGAATTTCCTGAACCAATCTGGTTGGTGCCGGAATTGATCCCGATTGGATTGGTATCGCTTGCCGGAAAGCCGAAGGTCGGCAAATCGTGGTTGGCCTTGCAACTTGCCGCTGCAATCGCAAGCGGTGGTTCTTTTCTGGGAAAGAAGGTGAACCAATCGCCGGTGTTGTATTTGGCCTATGAGGATCCTGGACGCCGCTTGAAAAGCCGGATCAAAGCACTGGGAGTGCAGCGTAATACACCAATCACTTTTCTTAACGAATATCCGTTATTGAACGCCGGTGGACTTGATCAGCTTTACCACGAAATCCAAAAACTGAATTCACGTCTGAATATCCTGGACACTTTTGGCCGGTCGGTTGGACGCCATGAAATCAAGGATTACAGCGAGAATGTGGGTTTGCTTTCACCGTTGCAATCGATGGCGCAGGAATTGGGAGTGACCATTCTTTTGGTTGACCACCACGGCAAAATGACCAGTGGTGACAATCCCATTGTTGACCTGATTGGTTCCATTGGCAAAGCGGCCACATTTGACGCGGTTATGGGATTGTATAAACAGCAAGGCGTGACCGGTGGGAAGTTAATCGTTGTATCAAGGGACGCTGAACAATCGGAAATTGCGGTTGAATGGAATCCTATAACCAGCACCTGGGAAGCGATGGGGGATGTGCGATCCTATTTCCAACAAAACGTTTTGGACGCCATTGCTGATCTAACATCCAGGGGTGAACCAGCAACAACCACGAGAATCGCCATTCACCTGGATTCCGATCAAGGTCAAGTGTCAAGGGCTATTTCCAATCTGATCAATATTGGCAAGGTCCAAAGATTACCAAAAATCGGTGTTGAACAGCCTTATGAGGTGATCTAATGACCAGTATTGATTTAACGAAATATGGGGTCAAAATCCTTGACCTGGTTCCAGGAATGCGGCGTGTTGCCAGTACCAATGGCGGTGAATATGCCGGTGCGTGTCCATTTTGCGGCGGCAAGGATCGATTCAGGGTCCAACCAAAAAACAACCGGTGGTTTTGCCGTCAATGCGGCGATGGCAAGTGGGATGACGCTATTGATTTCATAATGCGGCGTGACGGTTGCACATTCAGTGAAGCCACAAAAAAGCTGAATATACCAATGCAGGTCAAATATATGGCCGAAACGAAAAAGACCATTCAGCAACAAAAGCCGCCTGATCAGGATTGGCAGGAAATGGCGCGTGAGATTATAGAACGCTGCCAATCCTTGTTATTTACAAGAGCAGGTGAACCAGGATTGGATTACTTGCTTTCAAGGGGGATTGCCAGTCCAACAATGGAACGTTTTAACCTGGGATATTCACCAGCCATTTGGATTGGAAAAGTAAAGATTCCGCAAGGGATAATCATTCCGGCGATCGTTGGGGGGATGTGCTGGTATATCAAAATTCGCAGCTTGCCAAAAGCAAAAGGACCGCGTTATTTGTGCGTTCCAGGCAGCAAAACCAATGCCGTATTCGGTGCCGATCAGGTTAATGGAAAGCCATATGCCTTGATCAGTGAAGGGGAATTCAATGCCATGACACTGGACCAGGAAATTGGTGAATTCATGCCAATTTGCAGCCTGGGAAGTGCGGTGAACAAATTGGACATGTTGACGTGGGGTCGCTATTTCCTATCCCAAAAAACCGTCATGTGCCTATTTGACAATGATTCCGCAGGGGAGAAAGGATTTGAAAATATGAGCGAAATGTTAGGGGATCGAACCAGGCGGTTGCCAATGCCTGGAAACGGTGACGTGAATGATTTTTTTGTTGCCGGTGGAGATATTGAAACGTGGTTCAAGCCATTCTGGAAGGAGTTAAATGGCAGCAAAGAATAACAAAAACAATTTGAAACATGGCGGCGCAGCTGCCGTCCAGGCATTGACAAGCGGTGCTGAATTCACCGGCCTGGCAGCGGTCGCGCAAAAAGAGGTCGAAGCCGATCTGGTCATGAAAGGCCAATCAGCAATGGTCCTTGAAAATGCAACCAGGGTTCAAGCCGCGGCGCGGTTGTATTGGGACGCCATAAGCAAGGCGATGGATGATGGCGACCTTGCCAACCTTGACCATTACATTGCACGATTCGGTTGGTTGGTCGGTGTTGCAAATCGCAGCTGGGATCAGGCCAAAAAAGACATGCCTGACAAAAAGAAACTGGATGTGATCGACCTTTTGAGGGGTGACAATGACCAACCAGGTTGATTACAGCCGCAATTTTGCCGCCTTTTTTGCCGATATGATCGCCGTTGAAGGTGCTTATGGACCGCGTCCATTGGTGCCGCCATTTTTGGATGAGTGGTTGAAAACCGCTTTTCCTGTTCCGGATGGCAATCCAAAGGCGCGTAATATTGGCGATTTCAGGACCAAAAAAGAAGGCAAATCCGCATTGGCCGGTGCCGTGGCATTATACATGGCAAGCCGCAAAGCATACAGCGAAGTCGTGATCACCGCGTCTGATATTGACCAGGCGAAGGATCGTGTTTTGCGTGCTGCAAAGTACGCGGTTGAATATGGTCCATTGTCCAGCCATGC
>JAQVUC010000129.1 GCA_028699715.1 Anaerolineaceae bacterium
GCTCCGGAAAAACCTCGCTGGTCAATTTGCTGCCGCGTTTTTACGATGTGAGTGATGGTCAGATCCTGATTGATGGCGTAAATATCAATCAATATTCACGCGCTTTTCTGCGTTCTCAAATTGGCACCGTTGAACAGGAACCTTTCCTGTTTTCCTGCTCCATCCGCGAGAACATTACTTATGGTGTTCATCGCAAAGTGAGTGAAGAAGAAATCATCCAGGCTGCCAAAGAAGCCGCCATTCATGAGGTCATTCTTGAATTCAAGCATGGCTACGATACTCTGGTTGGAGAGCGTGGCGTTACCCTTTCTGGTGGTCAGAAACAGCGTTTGGCTATCGCGCGTACTTTACTGATCAACCCCCGCATCCTCATTATGGACGATTCCACTTCTTCAGTGGATATGGAAACAGAAGTCCAGATCCGGGCAGCCCTGGAAAGTCTGATGCAAAACCGTACCACCTTCATCATTGCGCACCGCATCCAGAGCATCATGAATGCTGATCAGATTTTGGTTTTCGATCAAGGAAAGATCGTTCAAAGAGGAACGCACGAAGAATTAGTGAACCAACCCGGAATTTATCAGGACATCTACGAGATCCAGGCAAAGATCGACAGTGCCCTGCAAGAGGAAATTGACCGTGTCGACATATTATGATGAAGACGAATTAGACGATAACGTCAGTTTAAACACTGGTGTCTTCAAACGCTTGCTGAAGGTTGTCAAGCCCTATTGGCCAACCATGGTTCTGGCGATCATTGCCATCGCATCCGTTTCTTTGCTGGACGCCCTCTATGCAGTATTAAATAAACGCATCATTGATGAAGGTATCGTTGCCAAAAACCTTGACGCGATGATTGCTCTCTTCAAAAACTATGGCATGGTCGTTTTGGCGCAGGTTGTTGCTTTCTTTGTGATGATTTACGTGATCGGACTGCAAGGCGAGCGCATCCGCTACGATCTGCGGCGGGATCTGTTTGTCCACCTGCAGGAACTTTCATTATCATATTTCAGTAAAACTCCTCTGGGCTGGATTATGTCCCGGGTGACATCTGACACCGAAAAAATGGCTGATTTGCTCACCTGGGGAATCGTTGATTCTGTTTGGGCAGCCACCAACATCTTTTTTGCGGTCATCTTTATGTTCCGCTTAAACGCTCAACTGGCTTTGATCGTTGTCATTTCCTTACCAGTTATGATTTTTGTTTCCTTCAAATTCAGGGTCAGAATCTATCACCACTATCGCCAGTCTCGCAAAGCCAACTCCAAAATGACAGCGGCTCTCAACGAGAATATCACCGGCGTCCGTGTGGTCAAAGCGCTCTTGCGCGAGGACAAAAACCTGGACAACTTCAAGGTACTCTCCGCTCAAATGTTTCGCGAAAGTTACCGCGCCGGCTTTTTGTCCGCTGTTTATCTGCCCACCATCCAAACTATCAGCGCCATCTCTCTGATGTTGATCCTTTGGCGGGGAGGCAACCTTGTTGCCGGGCAGTCTCTAACCGTTGGAACTTTACAGGCCTTCATTTCCTATATTATGTTCATCCTGTGGCCGATCCAGGATCTGGCTCGGGTTTATGCTGAGATGCAAAATGCGGTCGCTTCTTCTGAACGTGTTTTTTCGCTTCTGGAGACTGCCCCCGAAATCCGCAACCGCGAAAAGGTCTTGCCGGTCAACTCACTGGCAGGTGATGTCGAGTTTGAAAATGTTTCTTTCCATTATGAAGCTGACGAGCCAGTAATCAGAAACCTTAGTTTCACCATCCCCCAGGGACAAAAAGTAGCCTTGGTAGGCACAACGGGCGGCGGTAAAACCACCATCGTCAACTTGCTGTGCCGTTTTTATGAACCGAGCGAAGGCACCATCCGCATCGCGGGGCACGATTACATGGATTACCCGCTTGAGGATATTCAGTCTCGTATTGGTGTGGTCTTGCAGATCCCTCATCTTTTCTCTGGTTCCATCCGCGATAACCTGCGTTACGGCCGCCTGGATGCTACAGATGAAGAAATCGAACAGGCAGCCAAACTGGCCGGCGCGCACGAATTTATCACCAAATTCGAAAAAGGCTATGACCAGGATGTAGGTGAAGGCGGTAACCAACTTTCGGTTGGTCAAAAACAGTTGATCAGCATTGCCCGCGCGCTATTGGCTGAGCCGGATATCTTTGTGATGGATGAAGCCACCAGCTCGGTCGACACCCTGACTGAAGCCCTGATCCAAAAAGGCATGCATCAACTGATGACCGGACGCACAAGCTTCATCATCGCGCACCGTCTTTCAACCATCAAAGCCTCTGACCAGATTTTTGTGATCGAGGATGGACAAATTGCGGAGAGTGGTAATCACCAAAGCCTGATCCGCAAACGCGGGATTTACTTTAACCTCTACACAAAGCAGTTTCGTCAGGATCTGGAAACTCAATTTGACCCCTTTGCTGAGACCGGCTCTGAACCCAGCCCCGCTTAAACAATGAAATTTGCGGTCAATTACTCTACGCCTCTCAAAGACCTTCTCAACGAAGGTGCTGTTGATGTGGATCTGCTCAAATGTCCGGAATGGGATGGCCTGGTCAACGCCGCCCTGCCTTTGCGTCCGGTTTATGTTCACTTTGACATTGCTCTTGGGATCAATAAAATTCAATCTTTGAATTTTGACCTGATCCGGAGGATGTTTGCCACAACCGATACTTATTATCTTAACGTCCACCTGTCTAACGATAGTGTGGTGGACCCCTCTTCAGCCTTTGCCAGAAAAGAACTTTTGGATCGTTGGAAGGATGAAGTTGCTTTCTTACGGGAGCAACTGCCTGATCAAACAATCATTGCCGAAAATTTGCCCTGGGTGGATTTTCTCCCCCAATTGGAAATAGCCTGCGACCCTGACCTGATCAGCTACCTGATCGAAGAGTGTGATCTTGGTCTGCTGCTCGACCTCTCTCATGCGAAAATGAGTTCTCACCTGCTTGGGATTGACGTGGAGAACTATATAAGCCGACTGCCAACCAAAAGACTCGTCGAATTGCATATCACTGGCATCCGACCTTATGCCGGCTCGATGACCGACCACTTTGAGTTACAACCTGACAACTGGCCGCTGGTTGAGTGGGCTCACGACCAAATAAAAAATGGAACCTGGCGAACACCTGAAGTCGTTGCTTTTGAGTATGGTGGTATTGGCGATGTCTTTTGCTGGCGGACCAGAAAAGATGCCTTGCGCGATCAGCTCCCACGTCTCCATCGGCTTTTCAGTGATAACCATCACGCTTGATCGAAAATTTTTGCTCTAGCCAATCAGAATTACACATCATTACTTCCACTGCTTAAAAACATCTAATTAATTTATCTATTACAAAAATTTGAGTTAAGTGATTTTCTCATTTTTGAACGTTTTCCTTTTTTCAAGCATCAAATATCACCGCTTTTTTATGCGATAAGGTATAATTATCAGTCGAGTAAAAAAGAGATATGGATAATCAAACTTCTTCTGTAAGTGATTGTTACCCGGGTGACGAGCAAGCCCAACCTCCTGGCAAGGCTGAGCTAACCATTCTCTGATTCTGACTTAGAAATCATCCAAAGCCAGGGTCAGAGTCCTTAACCCTGGCAGCAACCTAAACAATATAATAGCGAGGTGCTGGATGATTTACTTTAGCAAACTTCTTAATCAAAAAGTCTGGGATGTTTTTGGACGGGTTGTTGGCCAACTCGAAGATATTTTGGTCGATAATACAGAGCAGACTTTGGCTCCTGTCAAAGCTTTGGTGTTAAAAAACGTCCATATCGGTCAGGAACTGATCGACGCGGACAGCATCGCCACCCTTTGGCCTTCGATCTCCCTCAATCGCAAAAGTGAAGACCCGCTGCTTTACCAGCCCTCCGGACATGAGCTGTACCTGAAACAGCGAGTCCTGGATCAACAAATCGTTGACACTGAAGGCAAACGGCTGGTAAGAGTAAACGACCTCCAATTAGCTCGAAAAAATCAATCATTTTTCCTGACAGGTGTTGATGTCGGTGGCTTAGGTCTCATTCGTCGCATCGGTTTGGACTCTCTTGCCAAATCCACAGCCAACTTATTTAACAAAAAACTGAAAAGCACGGTCATTCCCTGGGAAGACGTTGCCTCCATCGAGCATGATGATCCTTTACGCCTGAGAGTTTCCCAGGACCGCCTGGTAAAGATGGAGCCGGCCGATATCGCCGCCATTCTTGATGATCTGGATCTCAATACCAGCAAAGCCCTTCTTGAGGGTTTCTCTGATGAGCAGTTGGCTGACACGTTGGAAGAAAGTTCAGTTGAATTCCAGCAGGTTGTGATGGCCCACCTTGAACCCGAACGCGCCGCGGATATTTTGGAAGAAATGGACCCGGATGAGGCGGCCGACATCCTGGCTGACATGGACGAAGGCAAAAGCGAAGAGTTACTCAACTTGA
>JAQVUC010000130.1 GCA_028699715.1 Anaerolineaceae bacterium
ATTCTTCCTGGACGGTGAAAGCTGCCAGAAGGTCAATGTTTTCGGGGGCGTTCTTGAGCAGTTGGATCAGGTTGAAAACGCCCAACCTGTCATCCAAGGCCTTGCCCCGCAAGCTTGGTCCAAGCACGGCCAGGCTGGTGGCAAAGGTAGCCCGGTCGCCAATATTTACTAATTTTGAGCCGCCCAAACCCACATCGACCCGCAAACTTTCAACTTTCAAGACCTGTTCGCGTTCTTCTTTTGTGGTCAGATGAATGGCTTTTGCCCCGATCACTCCAGGCACATGATCCCGGCCAATAATGACCGGTTTGCCAACCAGCTGCCGGGGGTCGACACCACCGATAACTTTGAATTCAAATAAGCCGTCACCGTCTTCTTTGAAGAGCATCAAGCCAACTTCATCCATGTGCGCGGCAATCATCACTCTGATGCGCTCGGGGTCTGACCCTTTACGGGTAACCAAGACGTTACCCATGGCATCGGTGTGCATGTTGTCTTCGAATTCTTTCAATTCCTCGTAAACAATCGCCCGTACTTCCTGCTCATCCCCAGAAACTGCCAGGGCGTTACTGAGCCGGTTTAGCAGGTCGAGCTCTTGCTCACCAAATTGAGGGTCAAATTTTGCGGAGATTTCCATTTTTTCTGTCATGGCTTACTCCCACTTTACCGTATTCATAAAATCGAGCGGCAGGTCGCTTATGAACTCAGCCATAAGGCGCCCGGCTCGTTTGATATCTTTGATAGAAACAACTTCTACAGGGGTGTGCATGTAGCGCAGCGGAATGCCCAGTTCAACCACCGGAATGCCAGCTTGGGCCACCTGCACGTCCCAGGCGTCTGTTCCAGAACCACTGGGGGAGAAATCGCGCGTTACCGATATCTCATACTCATCAGCCGTTGCTTTCATGGCATTGTAGAGCGCGGGATGGTCACAAGCGCCCCAAGTGAGCGGAACCGTCTTGCCCAGATCGAAGTTGCCCATGCCTCCGCCGCCGGGACCATTGGCAAAGGTAACATCGATGACGATGGCAAAATCCGGCATGATGTCAAAGGCGCTGCCCATTGCTCCAATACCGCCAACTTCTTCTTGCGCGGTTGCGATGGCAATCACATCCCAAAGATGTTTACGGCGGGAGAGCAAATCCAGCGCTACGGTTGTGGCCGCAACAGAAGCGCGGTTGTCCAGCGTGTGTCCGCTGATGGTTTCTCCACTTAATTCGCGCGGCTCGGTAGCAAAAGAGATAACATCTCCCACCCGCACAAGACGCTCGACTTCATCAGGGTGCAAACCGGTATCCACCAACAAATACTTCTGCGGCAGAGGTCCACTTTTTGCATCCTTGGGCAGCAAATGTGCGGCGGGCATCACCACCATGGCGGGCAATTCAGCTGTAAAACCGGTGTTTGTGGCATGCACGGTCACCATTTGACCGGGAAGGATGCGTGGGTCCACGCCTCCCACCTGGGTGATCCGCAAAAAGCCTTGATCGATGCCGGTCACCATCAGACCGATGGCGTCCATATGCGCCGCTATCATCACTTTCGGGCGTGGCTCAGGACCACTTCCATAGCGGATTGCGTGCAGTCCACCATGGCTGTTGATCCAGGTGTGGTCGCTCAGGTCTTTCCAGACCGGCACCACAACATCACGAATCGGGTCTTCGTAGCCGGATAAACCCGCTACAGAGATCATCGATTTTAAGAAGGGAAGCAGTTCAAAACTCATAGTCCTCTTTCATGGATTTGGGGTTGGAGTGGGAGTATCAGGTTCTGGTTCCGTTACCTCAGTTTGGGTTGGAGGCGCTGTTTCTGTGGGTGGTATTTCTTCAGTTGCCGTTGGAATAGGCGTGTCAGTGAAAACAGGTGTATCTGTAGGCAGCGGAGTTTCAGTTGGGATTTCCGTTTCGGTTGGGATTTCAGTTGGGGTGCTGGTTTCAGTTGGGGGAAAAGTGGCTGTGGCAGTTGGTGTGATCGAAGCCGTCCGGGTCAAGTATGGCGTCAATGTAATGGTTGGCGTTTCAGTGATCACTGACGCAAAAGTGGCAGTTGCTTTTTTAGGCTGTGGACCGCGGTCCAAACGCAGCAGAATAAACCCCAACAGGTAACAGGGAATCGTGATCATGATCAACAAGGTCAGCAGGTAACGAATCCTTGTCTGCCTTGAGAGTTCTTCCAAAATTTATCTCCTTTTTATTGATGATCACTCAAGCGCCCAGAGGCACTGATACATAATAATACCATTGCCGTGACGCTTTACGCATAACTGCGCTATAATAATAATGTACTTCATGTGAGATAGGAGGATACCATGGCAAGCAAAGATAAAGCTGGAAAAGAAGAACGTAAAAAACCAAAATTGACAATTAAGGAAAAGCGCAAACTCAAAGACGATAAGAGGAAAACCACTTCCGTCACCAATACTGGCGCTTAAACCGACCCTAGCCTAGCAAAAAGCCAGCTGATTTACAGCTGGCTTTTTCTTCTCTCCATCTCTGGATTTTTTTTGCAACATTATTGCTTACCAAGTACTTTCCTTGTTTGGCCTTGCAGGCAAACCCAGGTTGGGCGTTGATATAATTGAAAAGACAAAAGGATGTAAGGATTTAGAGTATGAACGTTGCCATCTGGTGGATCAGGCGCGACCTGCGCCTAAAGGACAATCAAGCCCTGACAGAAGCCCTGCGTGAGGCTGAGCAGGTTGTGCCGGTTTTTATCCTGGACCCAAAGCTTTTAGCCTCTGAGTACACGGGCGAGGCGCGCCTGGCTTTCCTGTATGAAGGCTTGCGCGAACTGGACCAGAGCCTGAAGCAGCGAGGCAGCCGACTCGTTTTGCGGCGGGGTGATCCGCTTGAAGTGCTGACTGAACTCTTGCGTGAAACTAAGGCCGGAAGCATTTTTGCCGAAGAAGATTATTCGCCTTATGCCCGTCAGCGGGACGAGAAGGTTGGGCTGTTCCTGCCGCTGAAGCTTGTCTTAGGAGTGACTGTCTTCTCCCCGGACATGCTGCTCAAGGCTGACAACAGCCCTTACACGGTTTTTACCCCATTCAGCCGCAAGTGGCGCAGTCTGCCGGCCAATAGCAACCCGCTGCCTGTCCCGGATCACATCACCACGCCCCCTGAGCTTGACAGCCTTGAGATCCCCCAGGAGTCTTCCCCTCTGGCTGAGGATTCATTCAAAGCGGGTGAGCAAGAAGCTCAGCGAAGGCTTTCTGGCTTCATCGAAGCCACCATAGCGGACTACTCCGAGCTGCGCAACCGTATGGACCTGGATGGCACCTCGCAACTTTCCCCTTATTTGCGCCTGGGCATGCTCTCCGCACGCCAGGCAGTGTGGGCTGCCCGGCAAGCCTCCCAAGCTGCTGTGCTGACGACCGCACAGGATGGAGCAGAAACCTGGCTCAACGAGCTCATCTGGCGCGAGTTTTATGCTGCCATCCTCTATCACTTTCCCAATGTACGCCAGGAGGCATTTCGGGCCAACCTGCGGAATATCCCCTGGCAAAACGACCCGGCTGGTTTTGCCGCCTGGAAAGCCGGTTTGACAGGCTACCCGGTGGTGGATGCGGCTATGCGGCAATTGAAGGCTACTGGCTGGATGCACAACCGCGCCCGCATGATCTCCTCTTCTTTCCTGACCAAGGATTTGTTGATCAATTGGCAGGAGGGCGAACGCTATTTCATGCAGAGCCTCTTGGATGGCGATCCAGCCTCCAACAACGGCGGCTGGCAGTGGACCGCCGGCACAGGCACAGACGCCGCTCCCTATTTCAGGGTCTTTAACCCCATCCTGCAAGGGCTTAAGTATGACCCCAAGGGCGATTATGTGCGCCGTTGGATTCCGGAATTGGGTCTCGTACCCACGAAATATATACACTCCCCCTGGGAGATGCCAGAGGAATTGCAAAAGCAGCTTGGCTTCCAGATAGACAGCGACTACCCGGCTCCGATCGTTGATCACAAGTTTGCCCGGGAGCGGGTTTTGCTGGCTTACCGCAGTTCTTCCAGTTGATTGAACTGACCTATATTTAATTTGAGAGGTATCCATATGACTTTTCCAACAGTTAGCGGTTCAAGTTTACAAAGAGAGAAGCTGACCCTTCCCCAGGATTTTGCGGGCGAGTACAACCTGCTCTTTATCGCCTTCCAGCAATGGCAGCAAGACGAGGTAAATACCTGGATAAACCTGGCTGAATCCCTTGAAGCCCGGTTTCTGGGGCTGGTTTACTACGAATTACCCACCATCCGCAGCTTGAATGCCTTCTCAAAGTTTTTTATCAACGAGGGTATGCGGGCAGGCATCCCAAGCCCAAAATCTCGCGAACGCACGATCACGCTTTACCTGGACAAAGATGATTTCCGGGCTGCCCTGGGCCTGGAGGATGAAGAGCACATTTTTGTGCTCTTGATCGACCAGCAGGGCAAGGAACTTTG
>JAQVUC010000002.1 GCA_028699715.1 Anaerolineaceae bacterium
TGTTTATCCTCTCACCCCTGGAAGGCAATTGGCAGCAAATCCAGGCTAAAAGAGCTGAATTCCGTGTTTTGCCAAAGGAAAAATCGGTTTGGGTCAACCAGCAATTGCTCCGTTCTGGTGAGTTCATCGCAGTTTCAACGGAGTTGGGGGACCCTGAGCGATTCGGAGTCGCAATCACGCGTGATGGTGAAATCGAAGCCATTATTGAGACCGGCAGGCTTGGAAGCTCCTCCCTGATCCAGAACCTGATCGTGATGGGAGAGGATAGTTGGGGTCTGGAACTGCTGAGAACGGTCAACCTTTCGCGCAACCCCTTCCGCAGTGAGTTGGCTCTGCTTTCGGATGTGATCATCGATCAAATCAGTCAAAATGAAATTTATGGTTTTGACGAAAGTTTTGGGCTGCAGCTGCTGGCTGATAAAGTATTTTTCTTCTATCGCAGAGGAGAAGAATTCGGCTATGTGTTTGACCAAACCATGGTCAAACTGGATTACTCTGACATCATTTTCCGGGCGGATAAAGAAAACCAGGCTCTCAATCCCAGGGCTTATGAAGAGATGGTCACATTTTTCGCTTCCAGGAATGAGCAAACTTATTATGTTGAATTGGGTAATTTCCCGTCCGAAGAAGAGACACAACCTTTTTCAAGCCTGAGAGATTGGGAAGAGACCCTCTCCGCGCTCGATTTGCTGGGCCTGGAGCTCCGGGAAACCAGTTTGGAGCAGCTGGTTAGTGGCCGGGATACCGAAGAAGACACTGAAAGTGCTGCTGAAGATCGGACCCCACAAGACCAAATTTTGGTCAGCATAGGGGAGGATGACTACCTGGCAAAAAGTGGCGGCGAAGGGCCGCGCGGCTGGGTCAGCCTTGAGCAGAATGGGCAGGAAATTGCCAGCTTCGCCACTGGTCCCGTGACCGAAATCAAGGCTCTGCAAGGCTTGTGGGTAGTGGACGGTAAATTGGTCCTGGAGTTGGCTTATAGCTCTCAGTACAAAGTAGACGAAAAAGTGTACACACGCGCCAGGGGAGATATCCTCATCGATAACGAATCTCAAAATCTCCTCTATGGCTATAGCGAAAGTTTTGGTTTTCAATTGCTCGATGGAAAAGCTTTCTTCTTTTTCAACCGGGACGGATTCTTTGGGGTCAATTATGCCGGTGTGGAAATCCTGTTAGGTTACACTGCCATCGATCATCACCATACAGGTGATCAAGCGCGGCTAAATCCCCTGCCACTAGAAGATAAAGTGGCCTTCTTTGCCCAACGTGATGATGATAAGTTTTTTGTGGAGATAGAAAGCAAGCCATAAGCTCTCAACCTGAGTGAATTGAGCCGCCAGGGTTTATACTTAGCCGTCTTATTTTTGACCAAGGTCAATCAAAGCCTCTTTTGATAGCTAATGAAAGTCTTTGAGAGGAAATAGTCACTATGCTATCTACTGAATTTGGCCAGAGGGCCATTTTACTTTAGAGAAAGCTTATGAGAGGAATGAAAATGATTGAAAAGGAAATCGAAAATCAAAACAAAGGGACAGCCTCCCCGCAGGAAAATTTGCCTGCCTTACCAAAAGCCTTATTCAAAAAGCCCTGGCTTTCATTGTTAAGCGTCTTGGCAGCCGGTGTCTTCTTGATGCTCACCTGGTGGAAAATTGACGTATTCGGCATACGCTGGCCGATCTCTGTTGTGATCATCAGCCTTTTGTACATATTGAATGCTTTTCTTCAGGAGAAAAAAATACCGACAAGTTCCTGGATCTTGATCGCGATCGCCATTCTGACTGCTTCGATCCATTTCTTTAGAGTGGAAGTGATGAGTGATATGTTCGCTTTTATGGTTTCAGCTTTATGTCTGCTGCTGCTTTCGGCAGATTTTCTCAACGGACAGTGGTGGCAATACCGCATCCGCGAGTATCTGAAACAGGCCCTGAGGGCAGTGGCAGCTTTTTTTGTGGGTCTGCCGACCATGCTTTCACAGCTAAACAGTGATCGAAACAGCAAAGATGGCAATGGCACTCAAGGCAAGAAGATCGCTCTGAGCATCATCAAGGGCGTTTTGATTGCCGTACCGCTCCTATTGATCTTTACCTTCCTGTTTTCTGTGGCAGACGAAATTTTTGAGAATCGCCTGGATGCAGTTGTGCAGTGGATGCGTACCCAATTCCTGCAGGATTTGCTCGGCCGGGTCTTGCTAACCCTCTTTTTCAGCTGGCTGGCGGCGGCGGGATTGTGGTTTCTGGTCAGCAATAAGCAAAAACCACTCAAAATTGAACCTGACGAAGCTTTCTTCAAACCCTTTTTGGGTATGACTGAAACCAGCATCGTTCTGGTGAGCCTGAACCTGTTGTTCGCTTTCTTTTTGCTGATCCAGTTTCAATATTTCTTCGCTGGGAAAGCCAATATCAGCCTGGAGGGCTTCACTTACGCGGAGTATGCCCGCAGAGGTTTTGTTGAGTTACTTTGGGCTGCAAGCATTGCGGGACTGGTTTTTTATGCTCTGGCAGCCGTTACAAAACGGGAATCCAAAGCCAGGCAAACTGCCTTCTCAATTTTGAGCAGCTTGCTGCTGGTCCAGGTTGGGGTCATCTTGGTGGCTTCTTATCAAAGGATCTTGTTATACGAAGACGCTTATGGACTGACGCACGTACGCCTGATCCCTCAAATTTTCACCTTTTTCCTGGCCGCGATCTTACTGGCCTTGGTGGTCATGGAGTGGCGCAAACAATTTAAAAGACTGGCACTGGTTTTGCTGGTCGCCTTTATCCTCTTTACTATTACGGTTGCCGGGATCAATGTGGATCAAAGGATCGCGCGGGTCAATATCGAGCGTGCCATAGAGGGAAAAAACCTTGATTATGAATACCTTGTTTACCAGCTTTCTGATGATGCCGTGCCCTATATGTTTGAGAAGATTGAATCTGGAGACTTGCCGGATGGAATCAGAGCCAATCTAACCAAAGTTCTGGTCTGCCGGGATAGTCAGGAGCCCTCAAGGCAACGCCCTTGGTTGGAGAACAACTTCCCGAGGCAAAAGGCTGCGGAGTACTACGCCTCAAGGCAGGACTTATTGAGCCAATACCCGTTGGAAGTGAAGGAATTCAAAGGAGCACAGGGATTCCAAATTGGAGAGACCTTTTTATATTGTGGCTATAGTGATTAATCGTTCATAAAAATAGACTCTTGAAAGCACTTTACCTGAAGTAAAGTGCTTTTTTGGTCTGGTTTGCATGAGGTAAGATTAAGTCATGCTTTTCCAACCTGACCTGAACGATGCAGCTTATCTGGCGCAAATCATAGTAAGCCTGGCAGGGGTTTTTATCCTGCTTGGTGTTGTTACCTGGCTGATACATAAGCGTCAAAAAAAGATAGCTCGGCATTTGGTAAACTCACAAGTATCAGCAAACCCCATCAGAAAAGAAACAGTCGCAACTTACGTAGATCTCAATCCCCTTACCCAATCCCATGAAGAAGTAAGGCTTGACGCGCTTACTCTGACTTATCAACAGTGGAAAAAGGAGCGCCTTCTCAGCGCTTTAGACAACAAAAGCACCTTTGTGCGCTGTGGGGTGGAGAAAAGCGGATTAAGATACCAAATTACAGCCACCAGCCAAAGCCAAGCGCTTTCCATGCTGCTTTGCGCCATTATGGCGGGGGATGACCCCCAGGCAAGCTCAACCTTTGAGGCGCTTTTCGCCAATCTATTGGCTCATCCAGCTTACGGTAAACCTCGTTTGAGCAGCTGGAAAAACATGCCTGACCTACCGCGCTCCCTCAAACTGGACCCTGACCTGCACGCTGAAGCCTGGATTTTGTTCGCCTTGCTGCTTGGACAGAGACAGTGGGCTGATCTTTCCCGCTTTAACTACTCAGAGCTGATCAAGGAGCGCAGTCAGGCTTTGCTTGAAGTCTGGAAAGCGATCGACCCGGAGACAAGCCACCACATTCCTGATTCCCGCTATTTACTCTCAGTTCTGGATGCGGCTCAACCGAATCTGGGATGGAAAACACTTCAACATGCATCCCTGCCTGAAAATGACTCCCCTTTTGTATTTGATGTTGATGAAGAAGACCCACAGGAGTCCATCAATCTTGGCTTAAGCTGGCTGCAATTTGGCATGCAAGCCCTGCTCAACGACGACGCTAAAGTTCAGGACTGGCTGAGAGACCACAAGCAAAAAATTGTGAGTGAAACAGAAAAATTGATTAGAGGTTGCCAGGCTCCAGACTCCTCAGGACAACACACCCAAACTGTGACCATGTTGAGCTGTTTGGCACCAACTTTTCTTGTTTTAGCTGAGAAAGACCTGGCCGAAAGATGCTGGCATACCCTCCTGGCAGCCAATTTTGATAAAAACGCCGGCTTGGAATCGACGCTCAAACTGCTTGGCTTATCTTTTCTGGCAAATAAAGTTTGTTTTGGAGGGCTTGATTGGCGAAGTGAAACTGAATTACAGATATGAAAAGCTGAGCCTTAAAACATGTTGATCGACAAAGCTTCTGTGCGATTATAAAGCTCGATGATCCCATCTTTATCTATGGAGTCGTAGTCCTCACTGGATACCCAGGCGGCTCGCATAGCAATTGCCCAACTGGCAATTTCCTTGAGCGTGTGTTGATGAGCAAATCCATACACAAGCCCTGCCATCAGGGCGTCACCCTCGCCGGTTATGTTTCGATTCGGCACCTTCAGCGGTGAGACGGTCACCATTTCATTTTGAGAAGCAAAAACCAACCTTCCAACCTCAAATAATATGGCAACATGTTCCACGCCCTGTCGCAAAAATGCCAGAGCCGCCTTCTTGGCGTCTTCAACGTTCTTGATCGGGAAACCGAGCATTGCTTCTGCTTCACCCAGAGGCGGACTGATCAGAAAAGGTTTTTCCTTGATCCCCAGGCGCAACGCCTCACCATTGGAATCAAAGAAGGTTTTCACGCCCCGGCTCTGCAGCATGCGGAATAGGTCGGCATAAAAACCATCCGAGACATCCTGCGGCAAACTGCCAGATGCGACCCAAATGTCTCCCGGGTTGGCGTACTTGGTTGTTTTTTCGATCAAGGTTTGGATGGCCTCATCAGGAATATGGGGACCGGGCTCGTTGAAGCGGATGAACCATTCTTCTGAATCTTCCTGGGCGATCGTGTTTGTGCGGGTTTCTTCTTCCACCCAGACAAAATCGGTCCGGATGCCCAGGCGGTTGAGACCGTCTTCAAGCATTTTGCCTGTGCCGCCTCCAACCCAGGCCAGTGCCAGGCTCTCCTCATCCAGTAAGCGCAGCGCCCGGGAAACATTAAAGCCTTTGCCGCCCCAGTCCAGACGCACTTTTTTAGTGCGCAGGATCTCGTTGAAGAAAAGCCTTTGCACCTGAAGCGTGCGGTCAACGCTGGGATTAGGAGTGAGGGTAACGATCATGCTTCTATTTTATCAAATTGAAATGGAAAATTCACTTGTTTGAGAGTAGTCTACACTTTTTCTGCGAATTTTCAAAAAAATACCACCCATTTAGGGTGGTTTTGCTGTCAACCTGGTTTACTGAGCGTGGCGCATCTGGCGCATCTCACGCAACTTATCTTTTTCAGCCGGGGTGAGGTGCTTGGGCACCGTTATTTGAATGGTCACAAACAGATCGCCAAATTTCTTTGGGTCTTTGAGTGAGGGCATACCCAGGCCTTTCAAGCGCAAGGTCTTGCCACTATCCGAGCCTTCCGGGATGGTCAAACGGATCGGCTTTGTCATGGTATTGACGCCCACTTCACCGCCCAATACGGCGGTATAAAAATCAACCGGAACATCCAGGTAAAGGTCATCCCCTTTTCGCTTGAAGACCGGGTCGGGTAAAACTTTAACTTTCAGGTATAAATCCGCGCCACCCGCTTGACCGCTCAGGCGCACTTTTGAGCCAGTCCTGACACCCGGGGGGATAGTGGCTTCAATCTTTCTTCCTCCCTCAAATTGGAGCGTGCGTTTAGTGCCGCTGTAGGCCTCCTGCAAATCCAAATCGATCTCGTGTTCCATATCCCTCATGCGGGGTTGGGGTTGCCTGGTTTGCTGGCTAAAGCCGCCGCTGAAACCTCCCTGGCCAAAAAGGGTGTTGAAGAAATCAGAAAAGCCTCCCATTCCACCCATACCGCCCATGCCGCCGAACATTTCGTTCAGTTCGTCTTGTGAAACAGTGCGGTAGCTGGTGCGACCGCCGGGAGATTGCTGCCAGGGACCCCAGTCAAAACCGCCTGGCTGACCACCAGATCTCTGATAGTTCTGCCATTCGGAGCCAAACTGGTCATACTTTTTGCGCTTTTCAGCATCCGAGAGCACCTGGTAGGCTTCGTTTACTTCTTTGAATTTGTCCTCAGCGCCTGAATCTTTATTCACGTCAGGATGAAACTGGCGGGCTAATTTCCGGTAAGCAGCCTTGATTTCATCATCCGTGGCTGTTTTCTTAACGCCAAGTGTATTGTAATAATCCTTATAATCCATTCTCGTTGCTCTTCAATTTGTATAATCAACTAATAATAGCCGATCAATATCTGTTTAATGTTAACAAAACGCTCAAAGAGAAGCACTTTCCTGCAGGTAAGGGCCTCGGGCAGAAGGGGGCAATTGTTGGGCGATTTGCTCCATGATTTCCTGCCCTGCCCGACGCACATCTTCACGACCCGGCACTGAATTGATATCTCCAGCTGCCAGGGGTCCAAAAGGTTTGCCGATGCGGACCACGATTTTTGGCCGGTGGTGTTTCTTTATGATCGTCCCCATAATATCCCAGTCATCTTCGCTGTAGGCTCCGATCGGTATGATCGGCACGCCTGAACGCAGGGCTAAAAAGGCAGCTCCTGGGAGCGGTTCTCCCAGAGGTGGCTTGTGAACATGCCCTTCAGGCATGATGGCTAAAACACCTTTCTGCTCCAGGATAGCTTCCGAAGCTCTGATGGCTTCCAAATTTGGCTGACCCTGCAAAATTTTCAAGGTCTTCCACCATCCCGGTAAAAACTTGACCAGTCCAGGAGCCATGGGCATTTCCTCGTCATTGATAAATTCAAGCGGATATTTGGTAACATGGATTGGGATGATTGAGTCAATGAAGTTGAAATGATTCCCAACGATCAGGAGGGGACCTTCTTTGGGCAAATTTTCTTTTCCCTTCACGTCGAAATTGGTCAGCAGACCAGCCAGAAAAGCGATCCCACCCCGCAAAAATGCTCTCCCAAGCTGATGGCGGGGATAGGGATATTTTTCTTGGTATTCAGTGTTAAGCCTGGACTTAGCCATTCACGCTCCTGTTTATAAAATTCGAGCTAATTGTACCAATAAAGATACCCGAATTTCTGCAGCTGTCTTGTGTAAACTGTGCTTAATGTAATAAAAAGTTTTTTCTTCTACCACTTTGCTATTGCGCTTTTCAAAGACGTGCTTCAGTGGGTATAATTCAAGTTTGAACGAAAGCAAGGATAGGTCAGTATGACCGACGAAGCAAGCATTAATAATCAACACACAGACTCTCCGGCTACCTGGTTAGGCAATTATTTACCCATGTGGATTGGCCAGGCTTTGTCCCTGGTCGGTAGTGCTCTCGTTCAATTCGCATTGGTCTGGTATGTGACCAAAGAAACCGGCTCAGCCACAGTTCTGGCAACCGCCACAACCGCTGCGCTTGTTCCCAACATTGTTTTAGGCCCCTTCGTGGGGGCTTTGGTAGACCGCTGGGATCGGAAATTAGTGATGATCTTTGCTGATCTGGCCGTTGCTCTGGCTACGGCAGTGTTGGCGGTGCTCTTTGCCTTTGGTCTGATTCAACTCTGGCACATCTACATCATCTTATTCATTCGCTCAATGGGTGGAATTTTCCAGAGTCCAGCCCGTACTGCTTCCATCAGCCTGATGGTCCCCAAAGACCAACTGACCCGCTTGGGCGGCATCAACCAGGCCTTGGACGGTTTGATTTCCATCTTTTCACCTGCTTTGGGAGCACTGCTATTGGAACTTCTGCCAATCCAGTGGGTCCTGGCAGTTGATTTCATCACTGCTGTGATCGCAATCGGCTTACTGATTTTTTTCGTGAAAGTGCCCAAACCCAGAACGATCAAAGAAACAGAACTAATCACACCGAAAACGCTCCTGAAGGACGTTCGCGAAGGCTTTCAATACATTTTTTCCTGGCCAGGATTGTTTATCATTATCATGACTGCCAGCGTTTTGAACTTGTTTCTGGCCCCTGCAAGTAATTTGCTTCCGCTTTACGTGACTCAATATTTTAAAAAAGGAGCCCAGGAACTGGCCTGGCTTCAGGCTTCCATGGGTATTGGGGCTATTGTGGGAGGGGCGCTGCTGGGGTTTTGGGGCGGCTTTAAACGCAAGATTTTCACCGTTATGTCGGGTATCATAGGTATTGGGATCGGCATGATATCCCTGAGCATGATCCCTGCTTCCAATTATTTTCTTAGCTTGTTTGCTGCCGGCCTGGTTGGGACAACCGCATCGATTGCCAATGGTTCTTTAGGACCACTAATGCAAAGCAAAGTTCCTTCTGAGATTCAAGGACGCATCTTTACCGTATTATCAAGCCTGAGTCTGGGCATGATGCCCGTTGGTTTATTTCTTTCCGCCCCAATTGTGGAGCATTTTAATATTCAGACTGCTTATCTGATAAGCGGGGCAGCCTGCTTGCTGATCGGATTGCTTAGCTTAATGGACAAACGGGTGGTAACTTTCGATGCCCAGCTTCCTGGTGGTCAGCTGGCTGAAGAATCATTAGAAAGCTCTCCGCTAAACACTGCTGATTAAGAGATTTAGCCTACTCCAAGACCCCACTTAAAAAATCTGCGACCATGCTTGTGGAGGGTAATATTTCCTGTGTTCCAGATTTGATCAGTTCTGTTTCTGTTCCAAAACCGCAAAGCACCGAAAGTGACTGTGCCCCGGCAGAAAGCGCCGCGCGCACGTCAGTGACAGTATCCCCGATCATCAAACAGTTCTCGATGGGGATGTTCATTCTTGAGGCGGCGTGCAATAGTGGGTCAGGAAATGGCTTGGTCCGCCGGCAGGTTTGGGAGCTGATCACAATTGGGAAAAAAGGATCGAGATTGTTGAGGTTCAGGAAATGCCGGGTGGTCACCTCATTTCTCGCAGTGACAATGGCAAAGGGATAACGCGAGGACAAGGCCTGGAGCATCGGAAACACACCCGGGATGAGGGGATAATGACGAACCAAATGTTCTTTTTGATTGGCTCTGTGGTCAAAAAAATTGGCGATCAGATGGTCCATGCCAAGTCTGTCGGCAAGTTCCAAAACCCAGTTTCCCGGTCCTTCAGCTGTGCGGATGAACCAGCGCGAAAAATTTTTCAAGTTATTTTCACCAAGGATCGAACCCAAAAAGCCCAGATGTTCATAAACCTGCTCGACCATACGGTCATCGCTATCGGATAAAGTCCCATCGACATCAAAAATCAAGGCTTTGACCTTTGAAATCTCGATCCCCGGTGCTTGCGTCACTTTTTCCCTTATTCCTGCATAGCGTCCTGAAGAGCAGTTAAATTCGTTTCATCAGGTGCCATGATCCAGATGAAATTTGTTTCATCTATAGCTTGCAGGCTGCTGAAATGCTCTGCGTCCTGCCACAAATTGCCATTATCTGAGGGACCAAAACGGAGATCAGAATAACTCCCGAAAGCCTCAAAGGCCTTTTCAGCATCTTGCGGGGTGTCCCAGACAAAGGAGACCACAGCAGCCAATTCTCCCGTTTGATTATTTTCATAAACCGCGTAGGCATCTCCGCCCCAGCCCTCAGCGGCATCCTGCGCCAGGCTGTCATAGAGCCGGCTTTTGCTGTCGGCTCCTTTAGCCAGGATCAGGTAGATATACCATTCCCCGATTACATTTTGTTCCACTAGGGACCAATCTTCACCCAAGACTGCGCTTAGGTCAGGCAAAGTGGGGTTTTGGGGAAGGTCATCAGGATACGCGTCTGGATGCATGATCTGCTCAGAGGAGAGCGGGTTCATGTCTGTGAAGGCGGCGTTGACGGCTTCATAGCCTCCCTCAGCGTACAGCGCCTGAACAAAACTGGCGCCATAGAGGTAAGGGAAGTTGAAATCCTCTTTCATATACTCTGGAGCGGAATCGTAAACCGGGCTTTGGTAGCTGGTGTAAAACTCCTGGATCTCCTGCAGGTCATTTTGCGTGCCGTGCGTTTGGAACCACAGTTGCTCGGTGAGCACGGCGTCCCCTTCGATCAGCGCCTGGATAGCAATACAGCGTTCAGAGTCTTCTTCACAAGACTCCTCTGAGTAATCCAGCTGATCCTCAAATTGAAACTGCCTGTCCTGAAGCACATGCACAAATTCGTGAGCGTAGGTCATGCGTTCCACAGCTCCAAAGCCAGTGTCACTGACCACGTACATCGCCTTTTCTTCTGAGTCATAAAAACCGGCAATTTGTTCTGTGTACAGGTCCATATAGAAATTTTTCAAGTCAAAACCTTCTGGTAAAAGGCCAAAGAGGTTCAGGATGGCCACATCGCGCGCCTCGTCCTCAGGCTCATACTCCTCCAGGAAGTCATCGGTAACAATTTGTCTGAGTTCATCCACCGTCAGTACTTTGCGGGGGACCGTGTTTTCGATGCTCAAGCCGCGCAGGTCGCTGACCTGACCCTCGATTGTGTCCATGCTGGAAGAGACAACCGGGTCTAAAGTGTGTTGCTCTAATTCCTGTTCAGAAGGGCTCTGTTCAACAATGGCAGCCTCTAAAGTTACCGTTGGTGGATAATCGTCCTGATACATAGTTGTGACCGTTGTATTCAGGATCACTTTGGCCAGGAAGAAAACCCCGGTTGCCAAAAGAACAAGCTTAATCAGGATCAGGAGGATAAGGTTTTTTCTACTCATGAATGTCTCATCTTTTTTCTTACAGCAAATTATACACTTTGGGTCAGCTTTCAAAAACTTATTGTAAACAAAGAAAAACCCTTCTTTTGGAAGGGCTTTCATGGCACAAAATTTCCAGGCTACTTCATTGGCTTGACTTCGAGTGGCTCGTCATCGTCAAAAAAGTCTGTTTCCTCTTCGATAGGCTCTCTTTCAAGTTGTTTCATGGGGCGGGTGGGAAGAGGGCTTTCCAACTCACGAATAGCCTTGCTTACCAATTCGTCATCCAACTCGAGCTCTTCCTCCAATTCTTCTTCTTCGAGCTCATCTGAGTCGATATTGGCGATCTTTTCAATCACTTCAATCATAAAACTGACAATGCGGGCGGCATTCTCGAATGACAACCTTTCATTGATCCCGTGCACGCTCTCGTTTTCTTCACTTTCCAATAGGAAAGGTGAGAAGCGGAATACCCGGTCGCAAATCTCCATATAGAGGCGGGCATCGGTGGCGCCGTTCATGATGAATGGCACCGGAAGAGCGCCGGGGACGAGCGTCTTGATCAGATCAAGCAGGATGTGAAATTGGGGCGAATTGACATCAGAAATCTCAGTAGGATCCCAGGAATGATCACCATAAAGGCTGTCATCGTGGGCTGGAAACACTTCAACCACATCATCAGCTATCAAATCGTTGATCTGCTTCAAGACGTCCGTAAGGGTGTCGCCCTGCAGCAAACGCAAATTGATCGTCGCCTCAGCCAGTGCCGGCAAAACATTTTCGGTATGACCGCCCTTGATGATGGTTGGCGCGATAGTGGTCCTGGTAAAAGCGTTCAGGATGGGCGCGGCAGCAAAACGTGATTTGAGGATCCCACCAAAGAGCCAGGGATTGGCCAGCATCATTTTTTGAGTGAAAGGCAGCTCGTTTGCCAAAAAGCTCATCATGAACTCTGCCATTTCCAGATCCTGGGGGAAAGGATTGTTCTCCAGGGTCGCTATCGCCAGGCTCAGCGCGCCAATTGGGGTTACTTGAGCTGGCGCGGAGGCATGACCGGGCGTGGTTTGCGCGCGCAAAACCAAGGAAAGATGTCCCTTTTCACCCACACCGATCATCCCAACCGGGGCCTCGATGCCAGGGATCACTTCCCGGGTAATGGACCCACCTTCGTCCAGCAGGAAAGAAAGCCGGACCTTGCGATCTTTGAGCGTCCGGACAATTTGGCCTGCACCACGGGCACCTGAAACTTCTTCATCTTCTCCAAAAGCCAGGTAAACGGTGCGTTTGGGTTGGAAGCCAACTTTGAGCAGATAGTTGACGGCCTCAAGAATGCCGATCATCACGCCTTTGCAGTCAATCGCGCCCCGCCCCCAGACATAGCCATCAGCCACTGTGCCGCTGAAAGGCGGATAAGTCCAACCGGAATCGGGGCCCTCATTGGCAGGAACAACATCCATGTGCGCGGTCAAAGCGATTGGCTCCAGCGTTGGGTCAGAACCTTCCCAGGTATAAAGCAGAGAATGGTCTCCCACCACTTCCCGGGTGAGGTATTCTTCCACTTCAGGATAGAGCGTGCTGATCAGGTTGTGCAGCCCCTGGAAGGGGATCGGGTCCACTTTTTCCGGATCGACATTGTTGATTGTTTTCATTTGAATTGCCAGGCCAATGTGTTTGGCAACTTCTTCGCCATCGATCTTGACCAGTTCGATTGCTTCTGGTTCACGCGTTTCGATGGGGTATTGCATAGTCCGCACGAGCACAATTACGATGCCAGCCAGCAAAATCAGGCCAAGCAAAATCAACACTAAAGTTAAAGGGTCCATATGGTCCTCCCAAATTTCCGAGATTATAAGGTTATTGTAACGGAAAAGTAACAGTTCGTTGGGAAGAAGAAAGCTTATGCTAAATCAGAAATTAATGCATGCTTGCTATAGTAATAACCTATAATTAGTGATTATGAATGAAACCATCCTGGTCGTTGATGACCAAGCAAATGTACGCAGGCTGCTCAAAGACTATCTGAGCTCCCAGGGCTATCGCGTGGTCCAGGCAGGGGATGGGCAAACAGCCCTCTTTACTGCCAGACATGAACACCCCGATGTGGTCCTGTTGGATATCATGATGCCGGGCATGGACGGCTATCAGTTTCTTAACGCCTATCGCAAAGAAAGCCAGACCCCGGTGATCGTGATCACCGCCAAAGAAGAAGAGACCGACGCGGTTTTGGGCCTGGAGCTTGGCGCGGACGATTATGTCATCAAGCCCTTCCGTATGCGGGAGTTGGTGGCGCGCATCCGGGCGGCTCTGCGCAGAGGCTATGGCAAGCAGGAAGTACAGGCTTTTCTCCGGATCGGCGGGATCCTTTTGGACAAGAGTTCGCACCTGGTCACGGTGGATGACGAACCAGTCAACCTCACCCCGCTGGAATTTGATTTGCTTGAAACATTGATGCGCAACCCTGGCAAGGTTTTTACCAGGTCAGAGCTGGTGGACAAACTGTTTGAAAGTGGATTTACGGGTTTGGAAAGCACCTTGAACGTGCACATGCGCAACCTGAGACGCAAGATTGAAAAAGACCCCTCCAAACCGGATTATCTGGAAACGGTTTTTGGGGTGGGCTACCGCATCCGACAGGCTGAGGAAAAGTGAGAAATTCGATCCACTTCAAGTTGGCTCTGGCTTTGATTGCCGTGACAGTCCTGACTGCCCTGGTCTTGACGATCGTCTTTTTTTCCAGCAACACAAACCGCTTTGAGCAGTATGTTTTTGACCAGCAGTTTACCAACAAACTCCTGGAAGTGGAATCTTTTTATGCCGTCAATCAAAGTTGGGAGGGCGTCGAGAGTGTTTTGTCAACCACAACCGCAGGTCACGGCTTCACCACCGGTCAAGGCAGGCAGGGCGCCGGACAAGGTCAGGGGCAACCTCTTGGCAATAATCCTGTTCGCCAAACTGAACAAGCAAATGAAACCACAGTCCAGGGGCCAAATGCTTCCGCGGTCGGCCGCCAGTATGCTCTGGCAGACGCGGATGGGACCGTCCTGGTCGGGATTGAAGGGCTTTACCCTGAAGGTGAGACCCTTACTGAAGAAAATTTGGAAGAAGGCGCTCCGATCATCGTTGATGGGGATCAGGTTGGCACTTTGCTGGACTTGCGCCGCGGGTTGGTGCTGACCCAAGCTGAAGAATCTTTCCTGGAGCGCACAAACACCGGGCTTTTGTGGGCTTTGTTGATAACAATCGTTCTGGCAGCCATCCTGGGGATCTTAATTGCCAGGAATTTAACCAAACCAGTAGTCGAATTGACCCAGGCTGCCCAAAAACTGGCTTCAGGAGATCTAAGCCAAAGCGTGGATGTGCGTTCTTCGGATGAGCTGGGCAAGCTGAGCGAAGCCTTCAACAAGATGAGCGCGGAAATTGCTCAGAGTGACCGCCTTCGCAAACAAATGACAGCGGATATCGCGCACGATTTGCGCACGCCCCTGACTGTGATCGGCGGCTATATTGAATCCATGCGGGATGGTGACCTTGAAGCAACACCTGAACGGCTGTCCCTGATTTATTCTGAAATTTCGAGGCTCAACCGACTGGTTGGGGATCTAAGACTGCTGAGCCAATCTGACGCGGGCGAATTACCCATGAATTTGCAGGTGATCGAACCCAATGAAATCCTGCACCAGGCACTGGAAATTTTTAAACTTCAAGCTGAGCAGCAATCGGTAGTCCTGCTTCTGGAAACTGAGGCGGAATTGCCAATGGTCATGGCTGACGAAAGCCGCTTGATCCAGGTAATGGAAAACCTGATTGGCAACGCGCTGAGATACACACCAGCAGGCGGAACTGTCAGCCTGAAGGCGAGCTTTGAAAAAAATAACCGCTTGGAGAACGGTCGGGAATGCGTCCGCTTTAGCGTAGAGGACAACGGCCAGGGTATCCCGGTGGAGAGTATGCCTTATGTGTTCGAACGTTTTCATCGGGTCGATAAAAGCCGCCACAGTGATGAAGACCAATCCGGCTTGGGCCTGGCCATCGTGAAAGCGATCGTTCAATCCCACGGGGGAAAGGTTTGGGTTGAATCAGTGGTGGGTAAAGGAACCAGTTTCCACTTTTGCATCCCCACTGCATATATGAAGACTTTTGATTCGCTAACAATCTAACTTGACAGCCCTTGAGCTACAGGTTAAAATCTTTTCTCACGCCGAGTTAGCTCAGTTGGTAGAGCATTCGACTGAAAATTGAAGGGTCCACAGTTCAAGTCTGTGACTCGGCACACAAAAACGTCCTGAAAAGGGCGTTTTTGCTTTAATCTCACATAAATTCACCCTTTCCCGGCCTGCTTCCGGCTATAATTAGATTGTTGATGAAAAAAGCGAGGTGATTATGGCAAAAACAATTGGTTTACTGACAGCTGGCAGCGATAGCCCGGGTGTGAATGCGGCCATTCGCGGGTTTGGTAAAGCAGTCTCAAATTTATATGACGTCGAGTTGATTGGTTTTCGGGATGGCTTTTCAGGGCTGGTTGAAAACCGAACGCTTGACCTGCTCAAAGAAGGTCGCTTATCGGGTATTTTGACCCAGGGCGGGACCATTCTGGGTACCAGCCGGCAGGTCCCGGATGCCATGATTGAAGGCGAGGAGTATGTTGATCGAACCCAGGAAGCCATTGATACCTATCACAAGAACGGCTTGGACGCCTTGGTCTGCATAGGTGATAAAGATAGTCAACTGGCAGCCTACAAGCTCAGCCAGGCAGGTCTCAACATCATCACCATGCCTCGTTCAGCAGAAAACGATATCCCCTTCACGGATAAATGCATTGGATTTGACAGCGCCCGTGAAATTGCCACGCAAGCCATTGATCGCTTGCACACCACCGCCAACGCCACTCACCGCATTATGATCGTCGAATTGTTAGGCAGCTGTTCAGGCTGGCTGACCCTGGGCGCCGGTCTGGCAGCCGGAGCTGATGTGATTTTGGTTCCGGAGATCCCTTACGAATTTGATGTGATCATCCAGGCTATCCAAAATCGGATCGATGCCGGCAGAAACTTTTCGCTGGTAACAGTGGCTGAAAAAGCCCGTTCGCGTGAATTGGTCGATTTTATGGAGATGGCGGCTCAGAAAAAGGGCGGCTCGCTGGAAGAAAAAGAAAGAACCTTCGAAAAGATTGAGAATAATTATTCTGCCCAGACCCTTTTACTGGCCAAACGTTTGGGCTCCGCCATCGGGATCGATACTCACATAACCATTCTTGGCTCTCTGGTCCGGGGCGGCACACCAACAGCCGCTGACAGATTGCTGGGCACACAATTGGCGGAGTGGAGCGTAAAAATGGTCATGGAAGGAGCTTTTGGCCGCATGGCCTGCCGCAAAGACGGCTCTATGGCCAGTGTCCACCTGGAGCAGGTGGCTGGTAAAAACAAAACCGTTCCATTGGATCACGGTTGGATGCGCGGCGCTATCCAGGTGGGCTCCTGCTTGGGCGTTGAAGCTGATTTGCTCAGCGGAGTGGAAGAGTAGACCCTTCGTTCGGTTTCTGCGTTGATAAGAAAACACTCCTTTCAAAGGAGTGTTTTTTGGTGTTTATTCGTAACGCAGCGCCTCTACTGGTTCCAGGTTTGCCGCCCGGCTGGCAGGATACCAACCGAAGAACAAACCTACCAGAGTTGAAAATAGGGTCGAAAGCAAAATGGCGTTGACTTGCACCAACGGAGTCAGCGGTGTGCCGGAATTGTTGGCGATGACCCCGACAACTACGCCCAAAAGCCAGCCCAAGCCGATGCCAATCAGACCGCCAATCAAACTTAACAAAGCCGATTCGGTCAGGAACTGTAGCATGATGTCATTTTTGCGCGCTCCCAGGGCTTTACGAAGCCCAATTTCGCGCGTGCGCTCGGTGACCGTCACCAACATAATGTTCATGATGCCGATACCGCCCACCAGAAGTGAGATGCCGGCAATGCCTGCCAGGAAAATCGTCAGCACGTTGGTAATTGAATTGGCGATGTCCAGGATGTCTTCCTGGTTGGTCAGGGTGAAATCGTTGGCCTGGCGAGGGGTGAGACGGTGGGTGTCCCGCAGGATTTGCTGGGCCTCATCGATCGCCAATTCAATTGATTGAGAGTTCTGCGCCTGGATGATGATGTATTGAACCATATCCGGCACTGACTGGCGCACAAGTCTGAGCTGCATGGTTGTAATGGGTAAATACGCCATCATGTCCGGGTTGTTGAATTGGGTTGAGCCTTTCGCCTTGGTGACACCCACTACGCGGTAGGGGAAATTGTTGATCCTGACCATGCTGCCCACAACGCCCGAGCTTTTTCCGATGAGTTTTTCGGCCAGTTCTGGCCCTAAAACCACAACCGAGGCCCGGGAATCAATATCCTCGTTGCTGAGGAAAGCCCCTTCTTCGATCTCGATTGCGGAAATCTGAGCGTAATCAGCGTAACTTCCAAAAATGGAGGTGGAAAGGCTCACATCTGCCAGGGAAAAATTGGCCTGGGTCATCATTACCGGCGTTACCCGGATAATGTGCGGGGCGCGGGTGCGGTTTGCCAAAGCTTCCGCGTCGGAGATGGTCAGGGGCTTGGGGTTGGTGATTTCGTCTGAACCGCCGCGCATAACATAGATGGTGTTAGTGCCTATGGATTCAATTTCACCCAAAATGCTGGCTTGCGCCCCGGCGCCGATGGCTAACATG
>JAQVUC010000131.1 GCA_028699715.1 Anaerolineaceae bacterium
CAGGCACGCTGATGGTTGCCAGCTGGATCAGGGTCAATTCTGAACCGTAATACTCAACCTGCAGCTTCTCAATCAAAGCAGGTGAAGCCCGTCCGGTGCGAATGCCGACCAGGTCATCACTCAGCACGTCCAAAGCGCTCTGCATGCGAACTTTTGCGTCTCTCAATAATTCATTTATCAAGGTTACCTCCATAAAACTTGTGGTACTTAAACAATTCCAATTGTATCATTAGCGGCTGTGGGAATCGTGCCTGTAGATTCATAATCCGGCTTTTTATAGAGCGTTGGAGCGTGAATGCGAATTCTTGACGAAGAACTAGACCCGACTTGTTGCTCATGGCTGGTGGATCAGCAGCGCGCCTGGTTTGTACAGCAAGCTTATCAGCGCGCACTTGTAATTCTGAGCTCATTATGGTATAAAATCAGCTAATTGAACAGCCCTTGCGGCGCTCTTATCCAGAGAGGTGGAGGGACCGGCCCTTTGAAACCTCGGCAACCAACCAAGTGTATGGTGCCAAATCCGGCAGAAAAATCTGGAAGATGAGAGGCGATGCATCACAACGCGGAATGCCCCTCACTTGCAGGGGCATTTTTTACGACCTGAGGAGGTTACATTGACAACAACTTTTATGAAATCAGCAAAATATCTGTTCACCTCAGAATCGGTGACTGAAGGTCATCCCGATAAAATGTGTGATCAGATCAGCGACGCGATCCTGGATGCCATGATCAAGGAAGACAAATCCAGCCGGGTTGCTTGCGAAACAGCCATCAAAACCGGGTTTGTGCTCACCTATGGCGAAGTTACCACCCAAACCTATGTGGATATCGACGCGCTTGTGCGTGAGGTGGTCAACGACATCGGTTATGACCGCGGTAAAAAAGGCTTTGACGGCACCACCTGCGGCGTTTTGGTTGCCTTGGCCAATCAATCGCCTGATATCGCCCAGGGTGTGGACCGAAACGGCAAAACACAAGACTTTACTTATAGCGAAGACTACATCGCTGCCGGCGGCGCGGGGGACCAGGGCTTAATGTTCGGTTATGCTTGTGATGAAACCGAAACACTGATGCCCATGCCGATCTACTACGCCCACAAACTGACCCGCCGCATGGCGGAAGTGCGCAAAAACGGCACGCTGGGTTGGATGTATCCGGACGGAAAAAGCCAGGTCACCGTGGAATACCACTACGGCAAGCCTGTGCGAGTGCATACCATTGTCATTTCCAGTCAGCACGCTGATAAGTTTGAGGATGTGGAACTGAGCAATGAACGCATCCGCGCTGACGTGCTTGAACATGTGATCAAACCCATCATCCCGGCGGAATTGATCGACGAAGAGACCAAAATTTACGTTAACCCCACCGGACGCTTTGTGATTGGCGGCCCAATGGGCGATGCCGGCATGACAGGGCGCAAGATCATTGTTGACACCTACGGCGGGATGGGACGCCACGGTGGAGGCGCTTTTAGCGGCAAAGACCCGACAAAAGTTGACCGCTCTGCCGCGTACGCCGCTCGCTGGGTGGCCAAAAATGTGGTTGCCGCAGGTTTGGCCAGCCGCTGTGAAGTTCAGCTTTCCTATGCCATCGGCGTGCCCGAACCGCTCAGCATCAATGTTGAGACTTTTGGCACCGGCACAGTTGATGATGATCAAATTGCAGATGCGATTGGCGAGGTCTTTGACCTGCGCCCCCGCGCGATCATCCGCGATCTGGACCTGCTGCGACCGATTTACCGTCAGCTGGCCAGCTATGGTCACTTCGGGCGCGACGACCTGGACCTGACCTGGGAAAAAACCAACAAAGCTGACGCACTGCGTGAGGCAGTTGGTCTTTAAGCCTAAGCACAGAGATTACTAAAACCCGACTTACGAAAAGCAGACTTTCTTAGTCTGTTTTTTGTATAAACTCGCACCTTTTTTGGCTTGACAGCGCCACTGCAAAAAAGCTACTATTCTTCTCAAATGGGACCTAAACGAAATTTGTTAATCATAGGGTTAAGCCTGCTTTTTTTGCTTTCAACAGCTCTGACAGTCAGCTTTGGGGTGCGATATATTGAAGCCAAAAGGCTGCCTCTGCTCGAGATGACCCACCAGGCAGACAGCGTGGCCACATTGATGGCCGACTATTATCGAACAGCCACAGCTCAGCCAAGTGTTACTCCCAGCCCTACGCCAACCAGCTCAGCAAGTCTCAGCGCGCCCAAGCTGCTGCTGCCTACCGCCACCTTAACCCCCACGCCCAATCCATATGCTAAGGAACTGCAAGATGCGCTCTCGCTGGTTGAAATTGACTTTCCAGCCTGGCAAAGCCTTAATCCGGATGTAAAAGCCTGGATCTATAACGAAGCGATCAGCGTGGATCATCCCGTATTAAAGGCTCCGGATAACGAATATTACCTGACCCGCGACCTGGACTTATCGTACAAAGCCATGGGATCAATCTTTTTTGATTTTCGCAATCAAACCAGTTTCAGTGATCCAAACACGATTATTTATGGGCACAATTTTGATAACGGACTCATGTTTAGCAACCTGGTTCGCTTCAAGAGTCAGCAATTCTATGAGGAAAACCCCTACTATTACCTCTATACGCCGGAGCAAGTCTACAGGGTGGATATCGCCGCGGGGATTGTGGTCTCAGAAACGGATACCACTTACCTTGAGGTTGAGTTTAGCTCTGATTTGGAGCTTCGCAGTCTGATTAATAAGATTGAAGAGAATTCAGTCATTGAAACTGATATTGCACTGTCACCGAAGGATCATTTGGTCACGCTTTACACCTGCACCAATGACTGGCAGGGGCAGCGTTTTGTCGTGATCGGCAAGGCAACCCTGCTGGGATCTTTTAGAGCAGAATGATTTTTGACATAAAAAAAGTACCTGATTTGTGTTTGCATCTATTACTAATTTTTTGAGCAAATTCATTTTTAAATTTTTCAGCTTTCATCGAGTAACAAATCACACCAACAAAAATTACAACTTTATTCCTTGTACACTTATTAGAAATTGGCAATTTGGGGACAGTAGAATAACATTCCCAGTAAGATTTTTATAGTTTAAAGAAAGGTTGTACTATGAAAACTGTATCCGCAATTCTAATTGCAATCGTTTTAATTGTTACTCTCAGCCAAGCTGAGTTACCTGTAATGGCGAGTCAAGACTACCAACTCAACCTTTCGCACATCGAATGTGTTGGGACTTATGTTGAAATTCACTTTGTCTTGTTGAATACGAGTGAAGGCGACAGTATCTCAGACCTCACCTATACCTACGGCAGCATCCCGCCTGGTAAGCGAAGTGGTAACGTTGTCCATTTTACGGATCAGGTGGCACCAGGTTACTATAACATCACAAGTGCCTCAGTGTGGGTAAACGACACCTTGGTCGAGCTACATAACCCCGGTGACTACACTGGTGAATATGGCTGTCAGCAACAGCCTTCACCCACCCCTACCGATCCGACAGTAACTTTTACCCCGACTTTCACTCCCACAAACACCCCGGTGACACCTACCGAGACTCCACCATTTACACCAACTTTCACCCCCACGAGCACTCCGGTGATACCCACAGAGACTCCACCTTTTACACCCACATTTACCCCCACAAACACTCCTGTGACGCCTACCGAGACTCCGCCTTTTACACCAACTTTCACTCCAACAGAGACGCCAACAGCGACACCAACTATCTGCGTCTTTTCCGAGAATGTTCCCTGTTCTCCTACGGAGACTCCAACTGAAACACCAACTGATCCAACGCCTACGGAGCCTACACCCACAGAGCCAACACCTACGGAGCCAACACCGACAGATCCGACGCCCACAGATCCAACGCCGACGGATCCGACGCCGACGGAGCCTACCCCTACGGAGCCAACGCCTACGGAGCCAACGCCTACGGAGCCTACGCCAACGGAACCAACGCCGACAGACCCGACGCCGACAGATCCAGTGACAACTCCCACAACGCCAGTTGCGACAGCAACTTTCTCGGTGCCCAATACCGGTCGTGAGGATAGCTATTTTGCCGCAGGTTTTGTGCTTACAGGATTGGCAACTGTAGGTTTGGGTGTTGCCCTGAAAACAATTTTGCAAAAAGCGTACGTTTCCAAACGAAAGTAAGTATTCGCTAAAGTCATAAGAAAACAACCCCTGGGCAGTTGCTTAGGGGTTGTTGTGTAGTTTGTACTTTTTTCAATCAAATTATTCTGTTTAATTTGAGGAAGAAACCAATGTTTAGTGTTTGACCTTGAGGAAGAACCAGATGACCGCGAACAGGACCGCCATGGTAAACAAGGCTATTTTTAATGTTTGTGCAGCAGGGAAGGGTTCTCTCAAAACACCTTCACTAGGTGCTTGCGCGGCTGAAACCTGGGCAGGAAATTCTGAAGGGT
>JAQVUC010000003.1 GCA_028699715.1 Anaerolineaceae bacterium
TTAAGCTCGAATTATAGGAGCAAGGACCTCAAATCGAGCCCTGCTTGAAGGCTGGCCTATGTTATAATTTTTTTATGGAAACCAAGACCTACTGAACTACCTTTCAGACGGTCTTTTTCTTTTAATTTTTATCTAAGGAGAGCTAATGAATAAACTAAACTTACCCGGTCCAAAGGCCAAAGCCTTGATAGAACGTGATGACAGAATTGTTTCCCGCTCTTATCCACGGGATTATCCTTTTGTGATGGGCCACGGCAAAGGAACTGAAGTCTGGGATGTCGATGGAAATCGCTTCTTGGATTTTGCCGCTGGTATCGCGGTTGTGTCTACAGGTCACGCCAATTCAGCCGTTGTCAAGGCCATTCAGGACCAGGCAGAGCACTTTATCCATATTTCTTCTGATTTTTACCATGAAGGATGGATCCGTCTTTCCGAAAAACTTGGAGAAATCGCTCCCTGGGATGGCCCTTCCCGCATCTTTGCCTGTAATTCAGGCACAGAAGCTGTTGAAGCTTCGATCAAGTTAGCCCGTTTTCATACAAAAGCGACCCAATTTGTCGGTTTTTTGGGTGGTTTTCACGGCCGCACAATTGGCGCTGTAACTTTCACCGCCAGCAAAGCCATGTACAAAAACGGTTTTACGCCGCTGATGAATGGCGTGGTTCATGTGCCCTTCCCCAACCCTTACCGTCCGCTTTTGCAGCGCCGACCGGGTATGGGTCATGGCGAAACAGTAGTTGCCTACATCGAAGAAGAAATCATCGGGCGCTTGATCCCGCCGGACGATTTTGCTGGCATTCTGATCGAGCCGATCCAGGGTGAAGGTGGTTATGTAGTGCCACCGGACGACTTCTTCCCGGCTTTGAAAACCCTTTGTGATAAGTACGGCATTGTTTTGATCGCTGATGAAGTGCAATCTGGCATGGGACGAACCGGTAAGTGGTGGGCGATCGAAAACTTTGGCATTGAGCCTGACATGATTACTTCAGCCAAAGGTTTGGCTTCGGGTATGCCGTTGGGCGCGCTGATTTCCAAGGCAGACATGATGTCCTGGCCCAGGGGCTCACACGGGAACACCTACGGCGGCAATCCGATTGCCTGTGCTGCTTCCCTGGCGACAATCGATCAAATCGAAAACGGCTACCTGGAAAACACCCGGGTGACTGGTGCCTACGCCAAAGAAGGCTTGCTGGACTTACAGAAAAAGCATAAAAGCATTGGGGATGTGCGCGGTTTTGGTTTCATGCTGGGTATTGAATTTGTGAAGGATCGTGAAAGCAAAATCCCGGCTATTGAACTGCGTGACGATGTGGTCCACTTTGCTTTCGAGAGAGGCTTGCTGCTTTTGGGTTGTGGCAAAAGTGTCATCCGCATCACACCACCGCTCTCCACCAGCAAACAAGAAGTGGATGAAGCCCTGGCTATTCTGGACGAATCGATCCGTTTAGCAGAGGAAAAACACAAAATTTCCTAAGAATCAAGTTAGAAAGATGCCAGGAGACTGGCATTTTTTCTTTTAACTGGCATAATTAAGCTATGTTACCTGATTATCGCGTACGTCAACGGGAATACTTGCTCGAAATCTCCAGAGCCCTTACAGAAGAGTTGGACCTCAAAGCGCTGCTAACGCGCATTTTGCAAATCTCTGTAGAAATGCTGAGCGGTCATGCCGGCTTCATCGCGCTTAAGGAAGAAGACAAAGGCTGGTACCTGGCTGTCTCCAAGGGCATCCATCCCGCCTTATCAACCTACCTGGAAAATTGGTTGCGCTCTCTGCCTGAAAACTTATCGGAAGACAGTGACCATGTGCCTGAGATCAATAATATGCTCAACGATATCAGCATGGGCATGCTTTCAGGAGTGGGGCTACCGTTATTGGTGCAGAAACAGGCTATCGGACAAATTTTTGTTTTCCGTAATTACCGGGGTGTTTTTACAACAAACGATCACAGCATCCTCAACAACTTTGCCAACCAGGCTGCCATAGCGGTCAGAAACGCCCGCTTGTATAACCAGGTCAAGGAACAGAATTTGCGCATGACGGCCTTGTTGGCTTCAGTCGCGGATGGGATCCTGATCCTCAGCCCTGATTTGGATGTGCTTAGTCTCAATAAAGCGCTGGCCAGGCTGGTCAACAGCTCTCCCTCGGCCCTGATTGGCGAAAAATATGCTGATGTTATCCAGTGGAAAGGCACGCCAACAGGTCTGTTGTTGGAAGAGTTGACCCAAAACGACTTTCTGGGCTACGCTCCCGGTGAGATGTTTTTGGAGGGTGATTTGATCCGGCAGGGAGGGCTAGACGCTGTTCCGGTCGCAATCACCTACGCGCCCTTATTCTCAAGCGAAGGCAAATTGCTGAACATCATCGCTTCAGTGCGGGATATCACCCGTTACCGTGAAGCGGAAGATATGAAAGACGGATTCATCTCTGTTATCACGCACGAACTGAAAACACCTATTTCCCTGATCAAAGGCTACGCGAGCACCCTCAGACGCGAGGATGTGCAGTGGGATCCGGAAATGATCCAGGATAGTCTCCAGGTGATCGAAGACGAAGCTGACCATCTCTCGTCCATGGTGGATGATTTGCTTGACGCCACCAAACTTCAGTCCGGTCTGGTTGTCCTCAAAAAGACGGAGTTTGACCTGAAAAATTTGGTGGAGGAACAGATCAAACGCTTTGGGGCGGAACTTGATCATCACTCCTTGAGCGCTGATTTTCCAGATAATTTCCCCTTGGTGGTAGCTGATGAAGGCCGGGTGGCTCAGCTTCTTTCAAATCTGATCACCAATTCCCTGAAGTATTCTCAGAACGGAGAAATCAGGATCGCCGGTCGTGAGCTTGACCATCAGGTTCAGGTTTGTGTCAGCGACCAGGGCAAAGGCTTTGACCCCAAAGATATTCCCTTTGTTTTTGACCGCTTCTACCGCTCAGAAAAGGACGCAAAATCAGTCAAAGGCACTGGGCTGGGCTTGTATTTGTGCAAGTCGATCGTTTTGGCACATGGGGGAAACATCTGGATCGATGAAGACTACCGTCAGGGAGCGAAAATTTGTTTTAGCCTGCCCCTTGATTCCTGATATCGCCTATGAATATTGAACACAAAATAAAACAGGGAAAATGGATCGAGCTGGCCGGCTGGCGGGTATTGGTTTTTGACGAAACCGGCTCCACCAACGATGACAGTTTGGCATTGGCTGATTCTATTGAGGGGGAATTCGTGGTCTGGGCCAGGCATCAGACTGCCGGAAAGGGCAGAGAAGACCGCCAATGGCATGACAGCCCCGGAAGTTCGCTGACCTTCTCGGTGCTTTTGCGCCCTGCCCCTGAAGAGAGCGGACATCTGAGCCGTTTTACTGCCCTGGCAGCGCTGGCATTGTGCGACCTTTTGGAACACGCCTTTCAGTTGCAGGCAGAAATCAAATGGCCAAATGACGTTCTGATCCATAGAAAGAAAGTCTGCGGAATTTTAAGTGAAATTCGCTGGAAAGGCACACTGCCTCAAGCTTTGGTTATCGGGATTGGGATCAACCTGCGCGATGCGGCTTTTGAACAGGTCAGTGACTTGAGATTCCCGGCCACCAGTTTTGAAGCGGAAGGCTTTGCTGAGCTGGACAGCTTGACCTTTTTGGAAGGGCTGCTTTTTTCGCTTGACCAACGCAGGGAAAAACTTCCCAGTGATGACTTTATCCAGGATTGGAATGAGCGTTTGGCTTTCAAGGATGAATTTGTCCCCATTAAACAATATCAGGGTAAAACAGAAATGCTTTGCCCTGAAAGAATCAATCTGGACGGTTCTCTTACCGTTCAAGACCGCTTGGGGAAGAAATTTCAACTTCAGTCAGCTGAATTTTCCGCATCATCGTCCCCGGCAGGGGACTCTTCATCGATTTCTTCCTCTTGAGTATCATCCGAACCCTCATCCTGAGGCTCATCAGCATCAGGCGTTTCTGCCTGCGTGATTTCAAGCTCTTCAGCCAAGGCTGATTCGCGGGCTTGCTGGGCAGCTTCCACTTCATCAGCAGAAATCCGGGCTAAGGCTGCCAAACTATCACCTTCATCAATATCGATCACCTTTACACCCTGGGTTGCCCGGCCTTGGATGGAAATGTCAGCAACTTTGGTGCGTAGCACGATTCCTGCTTTGGTGATGATGGTGACATCCTCATTTTCGAGGATAACGCGGGCTTCGGCCAGATCGCCAATTCCATCCCGGGCTTCCTGGCTGATGGTGGTTACACCCAAGGTCGCGCGTGATTTGGGCAGGTATTCATCCAGGGGCGTACGTTTACCCTGACCCTTTTCAGTGACGACCAGGAGGTAACCATCAGGTTCAACCACGTCCATTGAAATGACTTTGTCATCGCCGCGCAGGCGAATGCCAGTGACGCCCATGGTCGTGCGTCCGGTTGGGCGCACCTCATTTTCATCAAAACGCAGGGCTTTGCCGTGTCGCGTGACCAAAAGCAGATCATCTTTACCACTGGTAATTCGGACCCAACCCAATTCGTCATCATCGTTCAGGCGGATAGCGATCAGTCCGGATGGGCGTACATGGTCAAAATCTGACATGGGTACGCGCTTGACACGACCCTTGCGCGTGGCCATGGCACAGTACTTGGCCTGGCTAAAATCTTCCACCGCCAAAACGGCCGTGACAGTCTCTTCCGGTTCCAGGTTGATGATGTTGACCAAGGGAATACCGCGACCCTGGCGGGATTCTTCCGGCAGTTCGAAAACGCGTTCAGAATAAACCTTACCTTTGTCGGTAAAGAAAAGGATGGTATCCAGCGTGTTGGCGCGCGTGAAGAAATTAACTTCATCCTCTCCGCGCATGCTCTGACCAATCACTCCGCGACCGCCCCGTCCCTGACGGCGATAAGCCGCATCAGAAACCCGTTTGATATAGCCGCGATTGGTGATGGAAATGAAGACCGGCTCATCCTGGATCAGCGATTCATCCGAGAGATCCATGTCTGCGTCTGGCGCAAGGTGCGTACGGCGTTCGTCACCGTATTTGTCCGCAATTTCATTCAAATCTGTGCGGATGATTTCAAGGATCTTGTGAGGATTGCCTAATAAATCTTCCAATTCGGTGATCAGTTTCAGCAAGTCCTGATATTCATCCTCAATCTTTTGGCGTTCCAGCGCGGCTAAACGGCGTAGCTGCATGTCCAGGATCGCCTGAGCTTGCACATCGGTCAGGTCAAAGCGTTCCATCAAGCGCGTCTTGGCGATGTCAGCGTCTGCTGACTCACGGATGGTTTTGATGACAGCGTCGAGATTAGCGATGGCGATAAGCAAACCATCCAGGATGTGGGCGCGTCTCTTGGCCTTATCCAAATTGAAGAGTGTGCGCCGTGTAATGACAACCTGGCGGTGTTCCAAATAGAGCTGCAATGCCCGCTTAAGCGTCAGCATACGCGGTTCTTGATTGACCAAGGCCAATAGCTGCACACCAAAAGTTGATTGTAAGGGCGTGTACTTGTAAAGCTGGTTGAGCACTTTTTTAGGTTGAGTGCTGCGCTTCAGTTCGATTACGATGCGCATGCCATTGCGGTCCGATTCATCGCGCATATCTGAAATTGAGTCGATCCGGCCCTCGCGGTGTAACTCCGCGATGCGCTCGATCAAACTGGTTTTATTCAGTTGATAAGGGATTTCGTGGATAATGATGGCAAAGCGACCTTCTCGAATTTCTTCGATGATGGCTTTCCCACGCATGGTCAGAAGACCACGGCCGGTGCTGTAAGCCTGGCGGATGCCTTCGTTGCCGACAATGATGCCGCCGGTGGGGAAGTCTGGTCCGGGGACGTGCTGCATCAATTCTTCAACACTGACCTCATCAATTTCATCAAAGCGATCGATCAGTAAATTGAGCGCGTTGACTAACTCGCGCAGGTTGTGAGGGGGGATGTTGGTGGCCATACCAACGGCGATACCGTTGGAGCCATTCATTAACAAAGTCGGCACACGAGCCGGCAAAACCTCAGGTTCTTGCAGCGAGCCGTCAAAGTTGTCAACAAAATCGACCGTATCTTTGTCAAGATCGGCCAGTAACTCATCAGAGATTTTTGCCAACCGGGCTTCAGTGTAACGCATGGCCGCGGGTGAATCACCATCCACCGAGCCAAAGTTGCCCTGACCCTGCACCAGCATGTAGCGCATGGAAAAATCCTGGGCCATGCGTGCCATGGAATCGTAAACGGCTGAGTCTCCATGGGGGTGGTACTTGCCCAAAACTTCGCCGACTATGCGGGCAGATTTCTTGTAGGGCGTGTTGGCGCGGATGCCCATGTCTTCCATGGCATAAAGGATGCGCCGGTGCACGGGTTTAAGCCCGTCACGCACATCCGGCAGAGCGCGGGCGACGATCACGCTCATGGCGTAATCAAGATAAGCCGTGCGCATTTGCTCGTCGATCCCGACAGTTTTCAGTCCGGTTTCCGGGCTGATGATTCTCGGTTCTTCCGGTATTTCAGTAGTTTCGGTTTCTTCAGTCATACTTGCTTTCAGCCAAAAAAAGGCATTTTTTCTAATTTTCGTAACCTTACTATTATACCTGATTCAGACGGAAATATCAAAAAACGCCCTGTAAGCCAAAAAAAGGCACAAAATTCGAAAAATCATATTAACAAAAGAAAAGCCCGTGTTAACGGGCTATGTTAAATTGAAATTGCTGGGATCAGGGGCCTGCGATACAGCCTGGCAGCTGATTAAAGGACAAGAAACACCACCAGGAAGTGGGCATAAAGGTCAGTACCAAACCAACGATGATCAGGATGATCAGCAGGATCAATAAGAAGTTAAGAAACCAGGGTTTCTTGCTGCTTTTGACCGGCGTCGGCTCAGGAGCCAGCGGGCGTTGGGGTACCGGCTGTTCGACCGCCTGGTAGACCGGTTCAGCTCTTACTGGTTCCGGTTCTGTGAGCGGTGCTCCATATGTTGGAGTGAATGTGGCGGCTTGTTCAGCGCCTTCCCATTCAAAGCTCATCACCGTGTTTTCAGCCAGGGTAATCAGGTCTCCGTTTTGCAGCCGTTTGGGTGAGCTCAGACGGACACCATTCAAGAAGGTCCCATTGGTTGAGCCCAGATCTTCGATATAGACACCGTCGTTTTTGACGATGAAGCGAGCATGTCGGCGGGAGATTTCAGCATCAGGTACAGGGACATCATTGGCCAGATCACGACCGATGCTTACTTCGTCTTTGTCCAGATAATAACTGGAACCAGGGATAGGACCTGAGCGCATAACGATTTGGGGTTTTGTATCAGCCATGTTTACTCCTGGATTCTACTTGTACAATATTAATTAAGTGTACTGATTTTTAATCAATATGTCAATTTTACCTCAAGCCTGAGGAGTTGGCGGTGTCAGTAAGATCTGAGGTTTTATCCCGATAACCTTAAAGCAGCGAATTGGTTAACAAACCGGTCCTTTAGGTCTGATTTCGTTGACGTCTGAAAAAAACCCTGCTATCATCAAAATTAATATGACTCCCAAGAATCAGAAGAATTGGTTTAAGAGGCTGCTGGCACGCTTGAAATTGGAAGCGCGTTGGCTGGCACCTGGGACAGGTTATAAACGCTGGCTGGCGATCTCGATCATTGGGGCAATGCTGCTAGGGCTTGGGCTGGCGGTAATCATCCTGGAGTACTACCGCACCACCACCAGCGAATTTTTTACCCCCATTCTGGCAGTCCTTTCACTGCGCTTTTTGGACCGACCGATCCGTTTCCTGTTTTTTGGCGGTCTTGGCTTTATCGTCATACTGATTGGCATCTGGGGCGCTAATCGTGCCTTGCTCAGACCCTTTGAATCCAGCGGTAAACCGGTCTGGGATACACTTCAAAACTATCGTCAACGCGAAAAAGGAATCAAGGTGGTCGTGATTGGGGGCGGGCATGGTCTTTCTTCCCTTTTGCGGGGGATCAAGTCTTACACTCACAATATCACAGCCATTGTGACCGTGGCGGACAACGGCGGCTCCTCCGGAGAACTGCGGCGCGATTTGGGCGTGCTGCCCCCTGGCGATATCCGCAACTGCCTGGCTGCCCTGAGCAGCGATGAAGCCTTGCTTTCGCAGGTTTTTCAATACCGCTTCCAGGCAGGCGCCGGTTTGGAAGGTCATTCCCTGGGCAACTTGCTGATCACGGCTATGAGCGAGATCACCGGCAGCTTTGAAGAGGCTGTGGCCGAATCCGGCCGGGTTTTGGCTATTTATGGACAGGTGCTGCCCTCGACTTTGACTGATGTTCAACTTATTGGAGAACTGCAGAAGACAGGCGAACCTGAACCTTTTGTGGTCAGAGGCGAATCTGAGATCACAGAAACTGATGGCATGATCAACAAAGTTTGGTTGGAGCCTGACAATGTACAGGCCTACCCTCCCACAATTTCCGCGCTCCTGAACGCTGATCTGATTTTGATTGGGCCAGGCAGCCTTTACACCAGCATTCTTCCGAATCTTTTGGTCAAAGATATTTCCGAAGCGATCCGTGCCAGCAAAGCTGAAACATACTACATCTGCAACGTTGCCACCCAGCCTGGGGAGACAGACGGTTTCAACGCCTCAGACCACGTGGCAGTGATTGAGAAGCACCTCCAAAAGCGGATTTTTGATCTTGTCATCTCTAACCGAAATTACAAAGGGGATCTAGGCGCGAACTCGAGTTGGGTGATTGCCGATCAAACTCTGCACGAGAATTACAAAGTCTATGAAGCTGACTTGGCGGATGAGCTTTACCCCTGGCGTCACAGCTCAAAAAAATTAGCCAAAGCCATTATCAACCTCTATCAAGAGCGCACTGGCCCCTTGAATTGACCCTGCTTTATACAAAGTCCTCGAGAAATCTGTAAAAATTACGCTATAATATTAATTGGCAAATTAATAAATTCAAAACTTGACACCTTAGGGTGCTCATAATATTTTCAAAAATAATCGGAGGATTTAATGAAAACACAAGTTGGTATCAATGGGTTTGGGCGTATCGGACGTCTTGTATTAAAAGCAATTCTGGAACGTGCTGATGATACATTGGAAGTAGTCGCAATCAATGATTTGGTTGACGTTAAACAAAACGCCCACCTTTTCAAATATGACTCCACCTACGGCATTTTTGATGGTGAAGTGAAGGTCAATGATGCGAATAACATCGTCATCAACGGCAAAGAAATCAAAGTCTTTACCGAAAGAGATCCTGGAAATCTGCCCTGGGGCGATCTCGGTGTGGACATTGTAGTTGAAAGCACAGGTATTTTCACAACCGCAAAATCAGACCCTGAAAAAGGCAAAATTGGCGCTGACGCTCACATCCTGCGCGGTGGAGCCAAGAAAGTTATCATTTCAGCTCCTGCCAAGGGCGAAGATCTAACCGTTGTTTTGGGCGTAAACGAGGAAATGTACGATTCAGAAAAGCACCACATCATTTCCAATGCTTCTTGTACAACCAACTGTCTTGCTCCAGCTGCCAAAGTTGTCAACGATCTTTACAAGATCAAATACGGCATGATGACCACCATCCACTCTTATACCAACGACCAGGTCATCCTGGATACGGGTCACAAGAAAGACATCCGCCGCTCCCGTGCTGCTGGTTTGAACATCATCCCAACCACAACCGGCGCTGCCAAAGCTGTCGCTCTGGTTATCCCCGATCTGAAGGGCAAATTTGATGGTTACGCTTTACGCGTTCCGACCCCCACCGTTTCAATCGTCGATTTTGTTGCTGAAGTTGAAAATCCCGTAAGCCTCGAAGCACTGAATGCTGCTTTTAAAGAAGCTGCTGAAGGCGATTTGAAAGGTATTCTCGGTGTTTCAACAGGTGAATATGATCAACCATTGGTTTCCATGGATTACAAGGGCGACTCCCGCTCTTCCATCGTCGACCTGGATAAAAACATGGTCATGGGCGACAAATTGGTCAAGGTTGTGACCTGGTACGACAATGAATGGGGATACTCCTCACGTACGGCTGATTTGGCGAAATTTGTTGCTGAAAAACTTTAATCTATTTTTCAACTAAATGGATGACAGTGCGCTTATCTGACATAAAAGGTACAGCGCACTGTTTTTTAAGGAGATGCTATGTTTAATAAAAAGATGGTAACTGATTTGGATGTAAATGGAAAAAAGGTAATCGTTCGGGTTGATTTTAACGTTCCCATCAAAGAGGGCGTTATCAAGGATGACACCCGTATTACCGCGGCTTTACCCACAATAAACTACTTGCTTGAACAGGGCGCGGCAGTGATCCTCATGTCTCACCTGGGCCGCCCCAAGACAAAAGAAGATCTGCAATTCAGCCTGAGGCCAGTGGCTGAACACCTGGCCACACTGATTGATGCCCCGGTGAAATTTGCTGAAGATTGCCGTGGAGAAGTGGCAAAGACTGCCGCGGACGCACTGCAACCAGGAGAAGTTTTGGTTCTGGAAAACACCCGTTTTTACCCACAAGAAAGCAAAAACGATCCGGAGATGTCCAAAGACCTGGCTTCTTTGGCTGACTTGTATGTCAATGACGCTTTTGGCTCAGCCCATCGCGCGCATGCCTCAACTGCGGGAATAGCTGATCATCTGCCTGCGGCTGCTGGCTTTTTGATGGAAAAAGAAATCAAATACCTTGGTAACGCCATCGCAGACCCGGTGCGCCCCTTTGTAGCCATCCTGGGCGGTGCCAAGATCAGTGACAAAATCGGCGTGATTGAAAACCTACTGAAAACTGCTGACAATATTTTGATTGGCGGCGGTATGGCCAACACCTTCCTGAAGGCACAGGGTTATGAAATGGCTGATTCCCTGGTTGAAGAGGAAGTGCTTGACACTGCCAAAGATTTGCTTTCACGCGCCTTTGGCAAGATCCTCTTACCGGTTGATATGGTTTTAGCAAGCGCCTTTGACGCTGAAGCCGAGCTGAAAACTCTCCCATTGTGCGATGTTCCAGCTGGCTGGCGTGTCCTGGATATCGGACCGGACACGGCCAAACTCTTTGCTAAAGTTATTGCTGATGCCGGCACGGTCGTTTGGAACGGACCCATGGGCGTGTTTGAATTTCCACGCTTTGCGGTCGGTACTTTTGAAGTTGCCAAAGCGGTTGCTGAGAGCCAGGCTGTGAGCATTATCGGTGGCGGTGACTCAGTTTCAGCCATCAACCAATCCGGATTGAGTGAAAAGATCACCCACATTTCCACTGGTGGGGGAGCCTCGCTGGAAATGTTGGAAGGCTTGGAATTGCCAGGGTTGGCTGTTTTAAACGACAAATAATAAAAGAAAGAAACTAATTATTTCACAGAGCCACTTAGTTGTGGCTCTGTTAGTTAATTGACGTTGAAATGAGAACAATAACCAGAAAAGTGATACAATCCCTACTGATTATGAGAGTGGTTCTCAGATTATTGCACGCATAAAGATGGAGATATTAAGATGAAAAATCCTAAAACATTATTATTCTTGGTGATCGTTATGATCGCTGGTTTGTTGTTAAGTGCCTGTCAAAGTACGGTTGTGCCAACCCTCTCTGAAGAAGAGATGGCCCAACAAGTTGCCGGGACGCGAGCCGCAATCGCGACTCAGAACTCAATTGAGACTTTGGTGGCCCGTGTGACTGAACTCAGCGTTCAGCCGACTTGCCCCACTTGTCCGACCTGCCCAACACCCCCGACCGCTACTCAGCCTGCTCCTACGCCAATCACTGAAACCACTGGCGAGGCAACAGAAACAGCCGCTGAAGTGACACAAGCTCCGGTTGAAGAAGCAACCCGCTGTTTGCAGTTTGACTTTTTGGGTGATGTTAATTATCCATCCGGTACGATCGTTGCTCCTGGAGCCACCTTCACCAAAACCTGGCGGGTTAGAAACACTGGCACTTGTGAGTGGTCGGCTGAATTTGATCTTGTCCTATCCGGCGGCGAAGCTTTCGGCACAAACAAGAGGGCAGACATAAAAAATACCGTGTACCCGGGTGAAACTGTTGAGCTCTCGATCCCTAGTCTGGTTGCACCACAAACCCCAGGCACATACTACAGCTACTGGATGATTACGGCTCCGGATGGAGCCAGAGTTGGTTATGGCCCCGAGCAGCAGTGGGGATTAGGAATCCAAATCGAAGTCCGGAACGATTAAGCTTTTATTGATTGACAGTCAAACACCACCTTTTTGGTTGTGTTTTTTTTCTTTACGCCAATTATTGAAATTGGTGAAAAAAGTTCTATACTATAAGAAAGCCAAAAAATCGGAACTTTTCCCTTTGAATTTCGTCTGAATAATAGATAGTCCTTTATTTAAGGTAAGGAGTAGTACATATGGACGCCAGAAATAAGAAAAGAACCAGTATTATTGTTTTGGTTGGAGTTACTCTTGCGGCAATGCTTGCGATTTCCGCTTGTGTGATGCCCTCATCCCCAACCGATCCGGATATCGATCCAGTTGAACAGGCTATGCAAACCTTGCAGGCTCAGGCTACACAGGATTACTACGCTACACTTATAAGCCAATTGACCCCTCAGCCAACTGAAGTCTTGCCCTCGATTACTCCGGAAGTCAATCCCACCAATATCAATCAGATCCCGGTAGTGACCAATGAGGCTCCCACCGAAGTGCCGACTTCAACCTCAACAGCTGTACCAACGGTTGTCGTTACCGCTATCCCGGCAACTGCTACCCCGATCCCACCCACGCCAACCCCCCGCCCTTGTTATCAGGTGAAATTTGTGAGCGATGTGACTGTTCCCGATTGGACCAAAATCACCGCCGGTTCAGCTTTCACAAAAACCTGGAGGCTGCAAAACTCAGGCACCTGCAATTGGGACTTGGGTTTCGACATTATCTTCGCAGGCGGCAATCAGCTTGGTGCTGATAAGGTTTATGATCTGCCCAAAGCAGTTGCCCCTGGTGAGACCATTGACATCAGCATTCCCATGGTAGCTCCTCAAATGATGGGCAACTACACTTCAGAATGGATGCTGATGAACAATTATGGCCTGATTTTTGGAACTGGCAGTGATAGCAAAGGACCGTTCTGGGCAAAGATCCAGAGTGTGGACGGCAAGGGCGTTGTTTACAGCTTCGCTGAAAAAGCCTGTGACGCGCGCTGGTCTACCAGTCAAGAGAGCAAATTGAGCTGCCCGGGTAAGGAAACCTCTGTCGATGACGGTTACGTTTTGACGAAACAGAAGCCAGTTCGTGAAGGCGGCGGAATCGAAAACGAAATCGGTTTGATCACTCGTCCTGACGATTCTGAAGATGGTTACATCCAGGGTATTTATCCAGCTTTCCTGATCAAGGATGGAGATCTCTTCAAAGCCGCGATCCAGTGTGAAGGCGGAAGTACAGGCTGCAAGATCAAATTTGAACTCTATTACCGTGTTGAAGGTGGAAAGTTCGTCGAGTTAGGCGAATGGAAAGAGAAATATGACGATAAGTGGACCAAGGTTGAAGTCGATTTGTCCTCTTTGGCTGGTAAGAAAGTTGAATTCTCGTTGGTTGTATGGAACGACGGGTCTTCTGTCGACAATCGGGGCTTGTGGCTGAACCCGATAATTTATCGGACTAAGTAACAATTCTTCAAGCAAAATAGGGAAGGGACGGCTGAAAAGCCGTCTCTTCGTGTTAGAATTGGAGCATTCCAAAGCAAAGATGAGAGGAAAAACAATGAAAAAACGTACACCAATGGTCGCTGGAAACTGGAAAATGAACAAAACCCTAAGCGAAGCATGTGAACTGCTGGAAAGTTTAAAACCTGAACTGGCCGAAGTAAGCACTGTGGACCTGGTGGTTTGCACACCTTTTATTGATTTGCCGCTGGCAAAAGATTTATTGGCTGAGAGCAACATCAAAGTCGGCGCTCAGAACTTACACTGGGAAAACTCTGGTGCCTTTACGGGCGAAATTTCTGCGCCTATGCTTAAAGAATTGTGCGATTATGTCATCATCGGGCATTCTGAACGCCGGGCAATGTTTGGCGAAACGGATGAAACCGTAAACAAGAAGGTGGTAGCAGCTCTGGTGGTTGGTCTGAAACCAATTGTATGTGTTGGTGAGACACTGGGAGAGAACGAAGCCGGTCAGACAGAAGCTGTTGTTGACCGCATGGTTCGCGAAGGTCTGAAAGGTCTCAGCCAGGAAGATGCCAAAAACCTGGTGATTGCTTACGAACCCGTTTGGGCGATCGGCACTGGCAAAACTGCCACTCCAGATCAGGCAAACGACGTTCACAAGAACGTTGTCCGACCAATCTTACGCGAAATGTTTGGCGAGGAAATTGGTGAAGGTATGCGCATTCTTTACGGTGGGTCGGTTAAACCCGGCAACGCGGCTGAATTGTTCAACCAATCGGATATTGATGGCGGCTTGATTGGCGGCGCCAGCCTGAAGACAGCCGATTTTGTCGGCATCGTTCAGGGCGCGCTCTAAAGAAAGTCCGGGCATTCAAACTTGGCTCCCTGATAGGGGATCAGTTTGATTGCCTTGACATAATAGAGTGAAAACTTATAATAGCCACATCGACTGAGAACGGGAAGAGTAGGTCAAAAGGCTGCCTCAGAGAAGTTTCGTCCAGGCTGAAAACGAAACTGGAAGAGCATTGACCGAAGTTCGCCCGGGAGTCGCGTGAGTGAAAGTGTTTGACCAGTAGTTCACGCCGGCAGCCTCCGTTACAAGGCAACCTGAGTGGTCTGGCAACAGACAAAAAGGGTGGTACCGCGGATTGACCCGTCCCTTTATTGGGGCGGGTTTTTTTATGCCTGTTATAGATGAGATGAGGTGAAAATGACTGAAATTGAGAAATTATTGCAAGAGGAACAGCAAAAGGGGTTGGCAAGCCTTGAGGCTGTGACCGATGCTGAAACTCTGGATGCCTGGAAACAGAACTACCTGGGCAAAAGCTCCCTGGTAATGACCACCTTTGGCAAGATGGGCAGCTTTAGCAAGGAAGAAAGACCTCTTGTTGGTCGGGCTGTGAATACGGTAAAAGTCGCGCTTGAGAGCGCCCTGGCCGGAAAAGAAGAAACCATCCGCCAGGAGAGCTTGCTCAAAGGGATTGAAAAAGAGACGCTGGATGTAACTTTGCCTGGTTATCCAATTAAACGAGGCCGCTTGCATCCCATCAACCTTTCTCTGCGCGAAATTTATCGCATTTTCGGGGATATGGGCTTTCAGGTATACAGTTCACCTGAAGTTGAAACAGACGACATGAATTTCACCTTTTTAAATATTCCTCCTTATCACCCCGCCCGGGATATGTGGGACACCTTTTACACGGAGGATGAGAGCGTGGTTTTGCGCACGCACACCTCGCCTGGTCAAATCCGCTCGATGAGGGAATATTACCCAAACCCACTGCGGGTGATCCTGCCTGGGGCTTGCATGCGCTATGAACAACAAGACCAAAGTCATGAAATCGAATTTATGCAATTTGAATTGCTGGTGGTGGATAAAAACATTACCTTTGCTGACCTGAAAGGCACCATGGATGACTTCACCAAGCGCATGTTTGGCCCAGACGCAAGAACCCGGTTGCGACCATCGCACTTCCCCTTTACCGAGCCAAGCGCTGAGCTGGATATGGCTTGCATCTTTTGCGGTGGCGAAGGTTGCGGGGTCTGCCATGGTACCGGTTGGCTCGAGCTTGGCGGCTGCGGCATGGTCCATCCGCGAGTGCTGCAATATGGCGGCTATGATCCTGAGGTTTACAGTGGCTTTGCCGCTGGGGTAGGCATTGACCGCACAACCCTATTGCGTTACCACATTGACGATATCCGCTACTTGCGCGCCAACGACATCCGCTTTTTGGAACAGTTTTAAGTGGGAGGAGAGAGAAAATGAAAGCACCTTTAAGCTGGTTAAATGATTATGTTGATCTTCAGGATTTGAGCCTTGAAGAAATCGGCCGCACACTAACGATGATTGGTCTGGAAGTCGAGGAAATCATTCTGGTTGGCCTGGAAAAACCCGATCTACCAAAACTGGAAAACAAATACTCCGGGCTGCCCTGGTCTAAAGAAAAGTTCGTTGTCGCGGAAGTGCTGGAGGTCAAGCAACATCCCAACGCTGACAAACTTACACTTTGCCAGTTAAATGACGGCAAGGGTGAGATCACTGTCTTGACTGGTGCACCCAATTTGTACCCCTTTATTGGTCTGGGCAGACTGGAAAAGCCGATCAAAGTTGCCTACGCCCGTGAAGGAGCCCAGTTGTTTGATGGACATCAACCCGGCCAAGTGCTGACCAAGTTGAAAAAAGTGACCATCCGGGGGGTGGAATCAAGTTCCATGATTGCTTCTGAGAAGGAGTTGGGCATTTCTGAAGAGCACGAAGGCGTCATCTTTTTGGATGACGATGCCCCTGTGGGCACGCCTTTGGCTGACTACATGGGTGACGCGGTTTTTGAAGTGGCCATCCTGCCAAACATGGCCAGGGACGCCTCAGTGCTCGGGATCGCCCGGGAACTTTCAGCTGCCTTGAATCGGCCCCTTAAATTGCCTGAGGGTTTGCCTTTGACAGTCGGGGGTGAAATTGAAAACAAAGTGGGTCTTGAGATCAGAGAGCCGGAACTGAACCCCCGCTTTATGCTTGGGCTGGTGGAAGACGCCAAAGTGCAAAAGAGCCCGTACTGGGTGCAGCGCAGACTGGTCCTGGCAGGGATGCGTCCGATCGACGCCCTGGTGGATGCCACCAACTACACCATGCTTGAAACTGGTGAACCGCTGCATGCTTTTGATTACGATTTGTTAGTCAAGCGTGCCGGCGGGAAACCGACCATCATCACCCGCCGGGCTGAAGATGGCGAGACCTTAACCACTCTGGATGACACAAAGCTCAGGTTGACAAGCGAAACCGAGTTGGTCAGTGACACTGCCGGAGCGCTGAGCCTGGCTGGCGTTATGGGCGGCAAAGAATCAGGCATCAACAGCCAGACCCGCAACATCTTGCTGGAAGCAGCCAGCTGGAATTTTATCAACATCCGTAAAACCACTGCCCGCTACCGCCTCAACAGCGAAGCTTCCTACCGCTTCAGCCGTGATGTTCACCCCGCCTTGGCGGAACAAGCCTTGAGTTTGTGCTTGCTGCGCATGCGCGACTGGGCTGAGGCTCGTGTGGTCGATGGGGTCTTGGACCAATACCCCCTGAAACGCGTGGACAGTAAAAACACATTGACAGAAGCCGATATCGAAAGGCTGCTCGGTTTACATATCCCCCTGAAAAAAAGCGAAGATATCCTGAAACGGCTTGGGTTTGAGTGTGAGATTAACGATGGTATTTTGACTGCTATCACACCTGCTAATCGCACGGATATCGAGAGCGGGATTATAGGCAAGTCGGACCTGATCGAGGAGATCAGCCGGATCCATGGCTATAACCGTATTCCTTCGCGGAGGCTTTTCAGTGAATTACCTCCTCAGATTGGCGACAAACGAGTCGCCTTTGAGGAGAACGTGAGAGATTTGCTGGTTTCCATTGGCTTGCAGGATACATTG
>JAQVUC010000132.1 GCA_028699715.1 Anaerolineaceae bacterium
CTTTCATCGCTGCAACCATCCTTTATTCTCTTACTTGTAGTGTTTCCATCGGTTTACGGGTAGTGATCAGATTGCTTCCCAACAAAGTACCTAGCAAAGCGCCGATCAGATAGATCATTGCAGCAACACCGATCGACCACTGAATGGCTTCAATCCCCCTCAGCGCAACTATCAAGATAAAACCCACGCCCAACCCAATCACGCTCAACAAGGCGATCTGACTTACCTGCATTTTGCGGATATTCACTTTGCTCACCCCGAGCATGCGCAGCAATGCCGTTTCCTTCGCCTGGTTGAGCACCAAAAGCAAACACAAGACCGCGCCGATGATCCCAGAGATCATAAGGGTGACGGGATAGAGCCGTTCCATCAAGGACAAATTCTGTTCCATCGGTTCCACCACAGCTAACAGTTCCTCATCCCAGATTTGGATTGTCACAGGAAACAGGTTGGTTTGTTTTTGTTGTTCAAACAATTCCGATTTGAAGGTCTTCAATTGATAGTTCATGCTTGGCTTTGAATAAAAAGCAGCTTCGTAATAGTCTGGCAAGTTGTAGTAATCTGTCATACCGCTGAGATTAGTGATCAGCAAGCGATAGGGACCAAAATGCTGATCTTCAATCCATTCACCATAAATATTCCCTCCTAACGAGCTTCCAATGATAATGAAGGGAACCGGTCCATACAGCCCACCACACTCAAGCACCAATTCTTGACCCAGGCTCCAGCCTTCTGTTATCATGATGTCTTCGGGAACAATCAATGGCAAACTATGTACACCTATGTCAGCAATAGACAAATCCTCAGATAAGGATGAAGGTCCATAACCTGGCAGGAATGTTATTTCGGTATTCAATAATCCCCTTTCTAATCCATAATCCAAATTATTGATTGCAAGGATTGTGTAAGGCGGTAAAGATCTTGACGTTTCCATTTCTCCCTCTATCTCAGATTGAACCCTAACTAAAGAAGAGAGGTAACTGTGATCAATAAAACCAGTGTTCTCTACCCACTCTACAGCTTGATGAGGTATTGAATTAGTCAACCCTGAATTTTTTGTAAAAATATCAATTTGTATCTGGGAACTTTGATAAAGTCTTGAAATTTCTACTTTGTTTCCACTGATCAAGGTTTGAAACCAACCTAATGCAAGCAGCAAGGCAGCTGCTACAACTATCGTCAGCAAACTTTTTAATGGTGAACGTAAAGAGTTGGAAGTAAAGAACTCAGTCAACGCTTTCTTGGGATCTGCTTTGCCATCGGCTGGCATATCAAGAGCGTTCATCAACAGGCTTTTGTTAAATTCCAGGGGCACACTATCGGAAGCATTTTCAACCGCTTTCTTTCTGCTGGTGCTATCCTGAAGCAGTTCAAGCACAGGAGTCTTTGTTACCCGTCGGATGGCAATATATGCGGCGATCCCAAGAATAAATAGTACCAGGAGCCAAAAACCGAACCCGTATATGGGGTGTAAGGTCAACTCTGGCAATATTCCCGAAGGCAGCGGAAGTTTGGAGATGGAATCAGCCGCCTTAACATGTGCGTTCTGCCAGGAGAGGAATGCTCCTATCAGAGAACCAATAATTCCAAGCCCCAATAAAGGAAACATCAATTGTTGATTACTTGTCCTGGCTGGTACACCAAGCGCTCTCAGGATGGCATAGCTGCGCTGATGTTGACGCAGATAGAGGAATACAGATAAGGCGATTGCCATCAATAATGCACCGGTAAAGATTAACGAGCCTATCAGGGTGGACTTACGAAGTGGATCTGCACCTGCCATAAAGTTTCTTCCATTGTTATCGGTAAATGTCAGAACAAAACCAAGTTCCTTTAATCTGGGAGTGAACTTTTCAATGAAAGCATCCTGCAGGCGTGGGTTGGCAAGTACAAAGCTGTAAGACAGAGCCTTGTCTTGAATAGTTGACCAACTATCCGGAATAGTAAACTCATCCGGAATGGTGGTATTGGGCACATAGCTGTTGGAAAACCAATTCTGATTAAATATTGAAGATTCCATATAAGAAAACGAATAATTCCCTACAACCTCATAAGTAATCGTCTTGTCCGGATATTCCTGCCAGTGCTTGCTATCTTCTTCTCCCCGGATATAGCTGTGATAAGGGTCTTTCAGTGCTCGCATAGTGATGGTGAGGTTATCCCCCAGGCTGATTCCCCTGGTCTCTGCCAGGTTCTTTGAGATGACGATCACCGGTCTGGCTTCCTGTTCATCATTACGATTGAGCCAGCGTCCTTCTACAAGGAAATAGTTTTTGGAATCCAATTGCACCTCTGGCATGGCGCTCATGTCACTCGTGCCAATCAACAAGATTGATCTTAGATTCTGGTTCAGTCGATCAATCTCAAGTTTGAACCCCTGATACTGGGGCAAGGAAAGTTCAATTGTTTCATCAGCCTCAACTGGTATATACCAGAGGTCATCTCCATCCAGCGGTTTCAAGTTAAAGGTGCTATCCTTATTAGCAACATCAACTCCTGAGACCGAAAAAGGACGGTCGGGATGAGACCAAGCTCTCATTAAATAGCGTTGACCCACTTGCATCTTTTTGAGATGGGGTGTCATCTTGTCGATTTCTGCTGTATAGCGTTGAGGTATCCAGACAGCATACTTCCTCCCAGCTTGAATGCGATCCGGATACCCTGCCAAGACCTCGTCAACTTCAAAAACCAAAAGATACCCAGAAAAAAAGACCGGTTTCTCTTTGGAATAGAGTTCTTCATAATCGACTAGGGTGCCATAAAACCAATAATCAAGGTTGTTAACCCCTTCCCCATACCAAAGAGAGGCATCTGCATATAAGGTTTCAGGCACATCCATTGTTCCATAATCGAAATCGGTGTTGTAATAATCCTGCATGAAACCCGCGGCCTGCTTTCTTTGATCACCGAAAGCGAAGGCTGGGTTTTGCTCTATCAAAGCCGCACCTTCGGCATAATAGTGTTCCTCACCTTCAAAATCCTTGGTTATGTAACCGATGGAACGATAGTAACCTTCAAGCCGATTCGTCTCCCGCCATACAATGATCGTCTCCACCGCTTTACCTACAAATCCATAGGAAACCAGTCCTATCAGGAGGGTTAAAAGAATTGCAACTATCGGTTTGCGGATAATGGATTTCAGGATTACATTTTTGTTCATGATCATTCCTTAAGCTGGTCGTACCGGCAGTCCGGAATCACTCTATCCGAAGCGCTCAGTTCTTCAAGATCAGGCGACCTCAACCTTTGGTTAGTGCTCCATCGTCCATCTTCCAGACCTGGTCGGCTTGTTCTGCCATAACCGGGTCATGGGTGACGATGATTACGCAATAACCCTGGTCATGCGCCAGTGATTTGAGTATATCGACAATGTTTTGACCGTTGGCTTTGTCCAGGTTGCCGGTCGGCTCGTCCGCCAGGATCACCCTTGCTCCGCTTGCCAGTGTACGTGCGATTGCCACACGCTGCTGCTCCCCGCCAGAGAGATTGCCCGGATAGCGTTTGTGCTTTTCTTCGGTGATGCCCACCGACTTCAAGTAGATTCTTGCCCGCTCGATGGCTGCTTCCTTTTTGACTCCGTTCAGCTCCATCGGAAAGCAGACATTTTCAATCACCGTCAGTAGCGGGAAGAGGTGAAACGCCTGAAAGATCATGCTGACCTTCTCACGCCGGTATTGGTCAAGGTCCATCCCTGAAAGTTTCTCGCCATCCAGAAAGGCTTCACCCTCTGTAGGGCTATCCAACCCAGCCATGATTGAAAGCAAAGTGGTTTTACCTGAACCAGAAGGGCCAATCACAGCATTCACCTTGCTCTCGTCAAAATGCACTGAGACGTCGCTAACCGCCTTGTGGTCGCTTCCTTTGTAGCCATAGCTAACATTTTCTAATACCAATTTACTCATTTTCTGTTCCAATCTAACTGATTTCCTCTTCTATTTGTTCAATAACCTTGCTTATCTTGTCTATCGTACTAAAACCATATTCGTTTATCGTAGTATTTTTAAAAGTTATTCCTAGCCTATTCTCAAGTTCAAAGAAAAGATATGCTAAGTCAACATTCGAGAATCTAAATTTCCGACCCGTTAATGGTTCATTATAGTTCTCACATATCAAGAACTCCTCTGAAAAAGGAAACAATTCCCTGATAGTGTTGATAATTGCTTGTGTAGAATAATTGAACATGATCACCTCCTATCAAGATGGATGGCTAATAAATCTGTAATATGCATGAATAGACGAGGGTCATTCTTGTTGATTACGCTGAAAATAGGGATATCATCGGCACGTTGTACTTGAGAGAGCTTTGGCATTGAATAACTCATTGGGACAAATAAAGAAGACATAACATGAGTTTGGAGGTTTTCAGCTGAATCAACAAC
>JAQVUC010000133.1 GCA_028699715.1 Anaerolineaceae bacterium
CACGCACCACCAAACCGCTTTCAGCGATTACCCGGGCCATTTGGACAGCCAGGGTTGGAACCTCAGTCGGTTCAGGTGTATCAGAGGGAAGAGCGGTTTCTGTCGGCGGGGTGGTTGGGCTTGGTTCTGGGGTCAAGCTGGGGGCAGGCGTGGAGCTTGGGAGCGCTGTTGGTTCAAGGGTAGGTTCACTAACCAGAACCGCCTTGGAAGTATCAGGACCAAGCTGAGCAGTTATTGGAGAGGAAGCTCTGACTTCAAAAATCAACAGGGCTGAAGCAAGCATCAAAGCACTGAAGAGCAGCCATCCAGCAGCTCTGCGTGGTCGAAAACCAATCACCCAGAAGGTGAGAATCATCAATAAGAGGCAAACGCACAAAAGCAGACCGACGCTGGCAAGGATGGTCAGGAAAGAGCTGTCCTGCCCCTGGGCGAAAAGCAATCCCGCAAAAGTAACGGGTAAGAAGATCAGATAGACCAGGATGGTGGAAGGGATCACCGGGGGAAAACTGGTGCGATACAAAAACAGCCAGGCACTAAGAATTGACACAACAACCAGCACCAGCCATTCCAACCAGGTGGGGTTGAGAGAAAAGAATGAACTGCTTCTGAGCTGCTCCAAAACCGCCGGGTTGATTCTATAGGTGAGCCATCCAACCCCAAAGAAGACAACTAAAGTCAAAAGTGTAAAAACTGTCGATTTCAACAAGTGCTTGAGGTCAGGTTTTGAGCCGGCGGTGACAATACCAAGCAACGGGTTCAGCACAGGCGCGCAAACCGCGGCCACGAAGATCAACAAAGGCAGGTTTCCAAACAATCCAACCGTCAACAGAACGGCACTGAGCAACAATTGCACCAGATATTTGTTACTTACTGAGCTGCGTTCGATCAAGCTGGATAAGAAGGCGCGTTGCTGAACCGGACCTGCGGTCTCAATCATTTCGCGAATGTTGCGGGCTTGGGGTCTGACCGCACTGTGAAAGCCATCTGGTTTTGTTTCAGTAGTAGGTATGCTCATTTGTCTATCCTGTCATGTTATTGCTTTAGGCTTAAGGCTTAGTTGCATGGTTCGTGCCCGTGACTTTGCTTGAACTTAATTTTGATCTTAGACAGTCTGTTATTTAAATCCCCTGACTCAGGTAGAATAAATGCCATGAAGAAGAAGACCTTTATCCTGGGACTGTTTTTTATCCTGTTGACTTTTGCCTTGGCTGCTTGTAATGGTCAGCCCACGCTAAGCCCCTCGGTTGAAAACACTGAAACACTGCCCTTGATAACAGACACAACTTCCGCTCCAACTACAGAGCCAACTACCATCCCTACCTCAATCGATTTGGTCAGCGCGGACCTGGTTTTTTGGGAAGGGGCTGGATCAGTTCATAATGAGGTTTTGGCTGCTACTTTGGCTGAGCTTGCTCAGAGCAGGGGAAACAGCTTTGAAAAACGAGACAGCCTCTCATCCGAACAAATTGCACCTTCGGTGAGGCTGGTGGTCAGCACAGTGGATGCGGCTCAAGTCCAGGCCTTGGCGGAGCAGGTACCAACCCTGCAGATATTGGCAGTGGATTCAGGCACCATCAGTTCAAGCAGGAATTTACATGTGATCTTGAATGAAGGCGGCACGCTTGAACAGCGCGCTTTCCTGGCAGGCTATTCTTTGGCTTTGACCACGGATGACTACCGGGTGGGGGTGATCAGCCGCGCGGTGGATGATGCCGGAAACCGCACCCGTGATTCCTTTGTGACCGGGGCGCGCTATTTTTGCGGTCTATGCAACGCCCGATACATGCCCGTGGATTATTACCCCTATACAGCTGAGGTGACAGACACAAACAACCAGGCAGATTGGCAGGCTGCGGTTGACGCGCTGCTGGCAAAGGCGGTCACGGCCATTTTTGTGCAACCCGAGATTTCTTCAGTTGACTTAATGACTTACCTGGCCTCAAATAACATCACTGTGGTTGGAGTGGAGGGGCAGCCAGGTTTGGAAGCAGCCGGTAAAGTGCTGGGTGTATTCGGAGCGGATTTGTACGGGAGTGTTGAAGAGGCTGTCAGGCTGATTTTGGACGGAGGGGAGTTTGCGGGATCCGCTAACAGTCTGGAGCTCAAGCAGATCGATCCTGAAATCATGTCTGAAGGCAAGCACATTTTATTTGAACGCATCCGGCAAGAGCTGCTTAGCGGCATGATCAAAGACCGCCCTTAGCATTTCCAACATAAATCCAAAGAAACTCGGTCAGAGCCAACAAAGCAATTTTTGAGCTTGCAAGGGTTTTGTGAATCACCGCTGTGATTTTGAGGCCTTCAGTATAAGAATTTCCGGTCCACTTCCCTTGACTACTATAGCCAAACCTGATAAACTCTCGCATTACGAATGGCGGACTGGAAGTGTTCAGCCTTGCGCAAGCGTGCAAGTTTTGATATACTTTTTAGTCTGTGATACACACTTAACAACAGAATATTTCCCGGGCGCCGGCGTAGCTCAATGGTAGAGCAACCGCCTTGTAAGTGGTAGGTTATGGGTTCGATTCCCATCGTCGGCTCAGTTACTCTTTAGCGATTGTGATCGACAAATGTGGATCACAGTCTCCAGCGGGTAAAGAGCACGCGCCCAATGGGATGATTAGGACGGTTACCCAAGTGGACAACGGGGGCTGACTGTAAATCAGCTGGCAAAGGCCTTCGGAGGTTCGAATCCTTCACCGTCCATTTTACGCTGCAAAGGCAGCGTGAGAGTACGGCTGCCCTCATAGCTCAGTTGGTAGAGCGCATTCTTGGTAAGAATGAGGTCATCGGTCCGAATCCGATTGAGGGCTCTTGCCGAAAAAGAGAAAAAGAGAAAAATAATTAGTCATTATTAAGGAGATAAGATGGCGAAACAAAAATTTGACCGCTCAAAGCCTCATATGAACATCGGTACGATGGGTCATATTGACCATGGCAAGACCACCCTTACAGCTGCTATTACCAAAGTTCAGGCTATGCGTGGCTTTGGCCAATTCCGCGCGTACGATTCGATTGATAACGCTCCGGAAGAGAAAACCCGTGGTATTACCATTAACATTACCCATGTTGAATATGAGACCGCCAAGCGTCACTATGCCCATGTTGACATGCCTGGTCACCGTGACTATATCAAGAATATGATCACGGGTGCTGCCCAGGTTGACGGCGCTATTTTGGTTGTTAGCGCTCCCGATGGCCCCATGCCCCAGACTAACGAACACGTTCTGTTGGCACATCAGGTTGAAGTCCCCTCAGTTTTGGTCTTTTTAAACAAGACTGACCAGATGGACGATCCTGAACTGCTCGAGCTGGTCGAAATGGAAGTCCGCGAACTGTTGACCAAAAACGGTTTCCCCGGTAACGATGTACCCATCGTCCGTGGTTCCGCCAAGGTTGCCTTGGACAGCACTTCCACTGATCCCGATGCTCCCGAGTACAAACCGATCGCTGAGTTGATGGACGCCGTAGACGCTTTCTTTGAAGAGCCTGAGCGCGATTTTGAGAAACCATTCTTGATGCCTATCGAAGACGTCTTCTCGATCAAAGGTCGCGGTACTGTTGTGACCGGTCGTATTGAACGCGGCACCTTGAAACTGAACGAGCCTGTCGAAATCGTCGGTTTGATGGACAAACCTCTGGCCACCGTTGCTACTGGTATCGAAATGTTCCACAAGCAACTTGACACTGGTATGGCTGGTGACAATGCTGGTATCCTCCTGCGCGGTATCGATCGTGATCAGGTGGAACGCGGTATGGTCCTCTGCAAACCCGGATCAATTACCCCTCATACCGAATTTGAATGCACCGTCTACATCCTCAAAAAGGAAGAAGGCGGCCGCCACAGCGCGTTCTTTACCGGCTATCGCCCGCAGTTCTACATCCACACAACCGATGTTACCGGTGATGTGACCCTGCCGGAAGGCACTGAGATGGTTCTGCCCGGTGACAACGTCAGCGGTCTGCGCGTGAAACTGATCCAAAAAGTTGCTATCGAGCAAGGTTCCGAATTCGCTATCCGCGAAGGCGGCCTGACCGTAGGCGCTGGCAGGATCACAAAGATTATTTCATAATCTTTAGGAAAAACAGGAAGGATTCATGGCTGCCTGAACAAGGCAGCCATGTTAGACTAAAATGGCATCGAAGAAAAAAGATATCAGACCAGTAATCCATTTGGCTTGCACAGAGTGTAAGGAACGCAATTACACAACCGTCAAGAACCGCCGAAATGATCCTGGTCGACTTGAAATGAATAAATATTGCCCACGTTGTCGTGCACACAAGCTGCATCGTGAGGTAAAATAAACTTCCTGAAAAGGGAGTACCTAGGTCAGTAGCTCAATTGGCAGAGCACCGCTCTCCAAAAGC
>JAQVUC010000134.1 GCA_028699715.1 Anaerolineaceae bacterium
TGAAAAGGATACAGCTGACCAGACCAAGTTTGAGCGCACCTAGGAAGAAGGCATACATTTCCACCGTCTTGGAGAGTAATAACATGATCCAGTCGCTCTTTTGGAAACCATACGATGCAAGGAGATTGGCAGCCTGGTTGCTCAGGTTTGTTAATTGTGCGAAAGTGTATTCAGATAAATTCTCAGCTTTATCGATCAACTTAAGCGCTGTTTTTCCGCCGAGTCCGCGTTGCAGCTGCCAGTCAGTGCAGAGGTAGCCAATATTGTTGTGAGGAAAAGAGAAGTCTGTCATAAGGTTCTGCCATTAATCTGATAAAAACTGTTCGTTCACTTTACCACAATATCGACGCGTTCTTTTTCGCCGAAGTATTGGTAACCTTCCTTGATCATTTGATATTCCAAGTAGGTGGTGTCTCCATCATCCACGCGGAAATTGTAGAGTACAAAGGTGTAATCCTGCCCGGGATCAACTTTGACACCTTCTGGTAAGTTAATGCGATAACCAAAGTCTTTTCCATCCTGGAAGATACAGAGACGAATCTGATCGTCTTCGGACCACGCCCAATCGCCGGTATTCTTCACCATAATATTGACATTATAAGATTCTCCCCGCTCAACCGCGGTGGGTGTATTGTGGGAGACGACATCAGCCGAGAGATCCTCTTGATGAGCTGGTTCGAGTCTCACATTAGCAGGATTAGCCAGTGTGTAGATGTAACGTTCAGTTCTTTCCAATATCACAATGTCAGGGTTAATCGCCTGAATTATGTCGTTTACGACAATATCAGTCCGAATAAAATTCATCTCAGCAAAGTTTTCGGCAAACAAATCTGGAATTTTCCATGTTAAGAAGAAAGAATCTCCAAGGATAAGTGCAGATTTTTCTGCTGAGGGATTTGAATAAGAAAAATATTCTCCCACGATGTCATGATCAGCAATGAGTCTTTTTACCCGGCTGACTTTTTCACTATCACTAACCAAAAAGGCATGGGGGGTTTGAATCGCCGTTGCCTCAAACGGTTCGGTTGGAAGCAGACCGGGGTACCCCATCATGGCTGAAAGATCACCATTGTGCGTCGCTGGTTCAGTAGCGTGGCTGATAGGTTGCGTTTTTATCATTCCGAAATAATTCGATTTTTCAATGATTGTTTTATATGCTATATACGCTCCGGTGTGGTTCCAATGCGTATCAGTTCTGAAATAAACATCCTGCTCGTTCTTTGCATCGATCAAATTGGGTTTTATATTGATCACGGGAACTGTTGTGTTTTCCTGCAGGTAGGTTGAAACCTGGTCAATTAGGGTTGGTCCAACCTGGTAATTGCCCCCCTTCATATATTCAGGATACACACTGGCTTTGCTGGGTACCAGGACAAGTACATAATCGATACCCTGTTCTTTTAAGGAACTTCGAATGGCTTCCTGGTTCTCGCTGATTGCCTCTAGTTCTTCGTTAGAAAGCAGGTGGGTACCCTGACCAATTTCAAGATTACGATCATTGGTGAAAAACCACCAGCCTCCTTCACCGATATGTACGAGAGGAGAAGGAGAGCTGGCAAAAAGCTTAAAATCGATATACGCCTTAGCCTTTTGGGCTTCCACACGTCCTACAAGATTATCCTTTAGCCATGCTTCAAATCCCTCTTTAAGGCCTGGAGCGATCTGATTTTTATTAACAATGACTGAGGGGAACTTTGCCAGGTAGCGGTTCTCAAAGGGTGAAACCGCGCCTCCAACCTTATCAGATACAGCAACCGGTATGATTAGTATCGCAAAGAATACGATCGAAATGAAAATCTTTGATATTGATGATCTCATACGCTTACTGCTAGAACTTGAAATAAATAAATGAGTTGTAGGTAGAAGACATAACCATCATAATTGAAAAACCAAGCAAAATCAAAAATGCGACCAGCCTGATCGGGTCATTTAATTTTGAGTCTGCAAGTTTCTCGAACAAGTTGGGCATCCATTGCTTCCATGGAATGCAGGCAAGCACTGCCAGCAGCAAGGTGAAAGCGACCTTCCCATTGAGATGCCAGCCCAGGGTTAAGCCTGTTTCGATTGGTTTCACTAGCCCAAACATCACCCCAAGGTACTGGAGTCCATATTTGATACCCGGCGACCGAAAGAGCACCCACCCCACCAGCACAATCAGCATGGTGACAAGATAGCGCACAATCTTTGGAGCCTTGGTTTTTACTTTTTTGGCACGCAAGAAAGCCTCCAGGCTGGAGAAAACTCCATGCCAGATACCCCAAACGATGAACTGCCAGCCTGCGCCATGCCAGAAGCCGGTCAAAAAGAAAACGATCAGCGTGTTGGATTCTGTCCGGAAGACCTTTTGCTTCCTTCGTTTGAACTCGAGCGGATAGAAAACATAGTCGCGGAACCAACTGCTCAGGGTGATATGCCAGCGGCGCCAAAAGTCGGAAATATTGAGGGAAAGATAAGGGAGGTTGAAGTTTTCAGGAAGGTCAAACCCCAACATTTGTCCCAAGCCGATTGCCATATCGGTGTAGCCCGAGAAATCAAAAAAGATCTGCATGGCATAGCCGAATGCGCCCAACCAGGCAATAGAAACCCCATTGGCATTTGCCGGATTGGCAAAAATCTGGTCAACCATTGCCCCAAGTTGATCGGCGATGATCACCTTTTTTGCCAGCCCCATCGTAAAGCGATAAACACCTCTGGAAAGATTATCAAGGTTCAACTTGTTATTCGCGAGCTGCGCCGAAAACTCGCCTGCCCGCGTGATTGGCCCCTGCAAGAGCTTGGGGAAGAAACTTATGTAAAGCAGGAAATCAGCGATATTTTTCTGAGGAGCGATCTTGTTGTAATAGATATCGTACTGATACGAAATGGCACTGAACACGAAGAAAGAAACGCCCAACAATACCGGAAGTTCGATCTTCGGAAGTTCAGCTCCAGTGATGCTCGCCAGGATATTCGTAAAAAAGGGTAGATACCTGAAGGCAAGCAGGAATGCCACGTTGGAAACAATGGCCAGCCAATTGGCTATCTTCTTGCCAAGGCCCTCATTATCACGAAGCCTGCCTTGCAACAAACCCATGCCGTAGTTCACTAAGGCGAAAATAACAAATAGCGCTAAGGGTCTTTTCCCCGTCCAGGCAAAGAACGCAAGCGAGGCAAGAATCAAGAAATATTTTCTGAAATCAGGGCGAACTAAATAGGCTCCAAAAATACAAAGGGGCAGAAAGACAAATAAAAATATTTGTGAAGAGAAAACCATAACGATTTCACATTATAATCGAAAAAGAGGATCGGCTTTTTCACGATAAAGTCCGGGCTGTTATGGACGCAAATGGTCCGCTTTTTAAGAATTGTTCCTATGATAGAATTCACAGGGTAAGGACAGGTTAAGGTATAAAAAAGTGGCAAAAACAATCCTTGTTACAGGCGCAAACGGGTATATTGGTCAGAAAGTAGTCAAACAATTACTTGATCTGGGGCTAAATGTATTCGCTGCCGATTTAGTTGTTGACGGAATTGACCCACGCGCAGATTGTCTCCAGGCGAACCTTTTCGAAAATTCAGAAGAAATTATCAAAAGAGTCGATCAGATTGACACCTGCCTGCATCTTGCCTGGCGTAACGGCTTCAATCATTTTGCTCTCAGTCACATCGATGACCTACCGGGTCATTTTCGTTTCATTTCCAGCTTATTGGAAGCCGGATTGAAGCATATCGCTGTTCAAGGCACCATGCATGAGGTTGGGTATTGGGAAGGCAAGATTGACGAAAATACCCCAACCAATCCCATCAGCTATTATGGTATTGCCAAAAATACTTTGCGCCAGCTGACTTCTTTAATGGCAAAGAAAAATGAAGCAACTTTTCAGTGGCTGCGAGCCTACTACATTCTCGGCGATGACAAACGCAATCATTCCATCTTTACCAAGATCCTTGAGGCTGAAGAACGAGGGGATACCACCTTCCCGGTTACTTCCGGGAAAAACGCTTTCGACTTCATCGAGGTTGACGAGCTCGCTTCCCAGATTGCTCTCTCAATTTCACAGTCTGACGTGACTGGGATCATCAATACTTGCACCGGAAAAGCCACCACTCTGCGTGAGAAGGTGGAAGAATTCATCGCAACACGGCATCTAAACATTACGCCCCAATTTGGTGTTTTTCCAGACAGACCCTATGATTCACCGATCGTCTACGGGGATAACACGAAAATTCAAAAGGTCATCACAACAAGTAGGTAGACTCATTAATGATTATCGACAGCACCAAACCCGCAAGAAGATTAGGCATATACTTCTTTTATGACAAAGACGGGATTGTGGACAACTATATCCCGGTTCTTTTACGAGACTTGGTGA
>JAQVUC010000135.1 GCA_028699715.1 Anaerolineaceae bacterium
GTTTGCGCAATCATTGTCGCTACTGTTCCGGCAATTGTGACAATGTTCGGGAAGTAGGCGTAGCTGTCAGAGTCTTCAGCGAGCATATACAGGACATAGCGGTTCGTGCCGACCGGAAGGTTGAAATTTGGCGTGGAAATGTAATTAACGTTTGAAGTGTTGACAATCACGTGACGCTCACAGTCACAATGGCATACAAGCCCTTTTGCCCGCCATTGGTCGAAACAGTGCCTCCGCCGTGATCTTCCAGTACCACGCTCAACCAGTCACCGGTCATCAAGTCGCGGTAGGTTGAATCAATCACGCCGGGTGTTCCGGTGTAAGACGAGTATTCGTTTGCTTCAACAATCGCTCGTGTTGAGAGCACATCCCTTACCGTACCGCCCCTGTTTCGCTCCAGTTGGACAATCACTGTGCCAGCCGTGCCTGCGGTTGATACCGCAGCATCAAATGCAGTTATCACGCCTCCGCTCAATGCAGACGGCACAATCCACCGGTGCACCGTTCCTGCGTACGTTGGTTCTTCTACGCCAACCGCCTCAATCATTACTGTTTTTGTTTGTGCGAGTGCGTACACGTGAGCAACATTGCCGCTTACTTGCGCGTTCATATGAGCGGCGGTCACTACTTCACCTGTTACCCAAGTTCGTGGTGTTGTATATGCCATAAATCCTCCTAATAGCCCAAAATCGTGGTTGTGCCTAATACGCCGTAGGTCGCATCTTCCAGAATCCAGGCATCGTAGGTCTCGTACATCGAGTCTTGCAATCCGTAGGTATAGGTCACAATGTCACCCGATGTTATTGTGAAATCAATTGACTGGATAAAACAATCCTGCTCTATCCCCACACTTGACGCTTTCACCTTGACCTTATCACCCACCTGCAAGTCCATAAACGCGTTGAGCAGGAAGTCCTGATAATTACCAGCAGGATTCGAGTAAGTGTCATTCCGGTTGGCAATGAGCGTCAAACTTTGAATCGTGGTGTACTTCTGTTTGTACTTTGCAAGTAAAGCGGTGGCGATGTCAGCGGTTTGTAGCGGGTCGTCCTGATAAGGCAAGTCCATATTCAATGTGCGTGCGCCGTCATTAGCAACCAGCATTTCGTCTTCTTCCATTTTCTCAACTGGTCGATAGATGTAAACGCCCTTGCCCCTTGCGTATAATTGCGTGACGTAACCGGTTATTGCGCCGGTATTCTCAAGCGTGTAATCAACGCCATTCGCGCCATAAACCGCTGTCACGCTCAAGTCAGCGGTGATATTCGCGCCTGATTCATCTTTGGCTGCGTTGAAGATGTAATCCGTGCCAGAAACAGGGCTCACCGTAGACAGAGCCGCGACTGTTTGCGCTTCCTGATTCGGATCGCGAAACCGCCCCTTCATTGTGACAGTCTGATACGCGCCGATCTCTAATGGGCGTTCCAACGAAAAAAGTATTACATCGCTCGTGTCAACCTTGCGTGGATAGGCTTTCGTGTCCACCTGGTTATAATAAGATTCGGCGTGCTTTACTTCAACTCCACGGTAGTTGTTGTTGAACACCGCGTCAACCGTAGTAAATTCGGCTTGTGTTGATCTCACATCACCGGCTTCTGTTATTCGTGTGTCACCGGCTTCAGTAACGCGCATATCAGGTTCGACAACCGTTCTAACATTCACAGTCGCTAACGCCTTGCCGGAACGAAAGCCCCGATTTTCAACTGTCAGCACTTCATCGGAATCAGTTGTTTGTTTCAGATAGACGTACCCCAACTCGGATAGGGTTGCCTTGCTCACTTCCTGCATTGCGCGCGTTTTATCCCTCAAGGTGTCAAACACGCTTGCAAAGGTGGAACGCCCTGTGCCATAAGAGGTGGATAACGGCTTTATAGGCATATTCGCCAGAATTAGCGCGATAACCTGTTCCAGTCGTTTGTCAGTGGTATAGGTCGGCAGGTCAAGTTGATGAATCGCCATCTGCTCCATAAAATCGAGCACATTGATTCTCGTGACCGTCATAAATTGTGTTGTGCCGATCTCAATGCCATCAGGCGGTACAATGCCGTAAAAGCGAGTGCGAGTGCGCCCCTCGTAGGTCAACCGCAGCCGGAATCTCATCCCTGACTGGAATCCCGACATACAATTGGCGTGACCTGGAGTAAAGAGATTATTGACGTTGTGCAGTACAAGCGTCAATTGTCCGGTTGAAGCGACTCTGTCAATTGGATTCGAGCTTCGGATTCCCATCGAACCAGTGATACCAGCCGCTTGCAGACGGTAGGCATTCAGGTCAACCCACACGCCATTCAGATAAAACTCACAGGCTATCGAGTCGTATTTCATTATGCGCCCACCATCAACAAAGCGTCTCTAACTGCCAATGCAATATCAGACGCGGTAGGCAACCTTCCGAGTGCTGCCAACAGATCGCCATTACCTCCGCCCAACATTGAGCTAGATGACGCGTTAGAATATACACGTCCGTTCGTATCAGGGATAAACAACTCTGGCCCCGCTTCACCCACAATGTAAGGCTGACCGGCTAACTCATAACCGCCCATTGCATCCGTACCTGGCGTGACTTCCCATTCGCTGTTGCCTTCGCCACCCATATCACCGATATTGTCGCTACCAATGCCGCCCGCGCCGTAAGTGGCAATGACGATGTTTATCTTTGCGGTATAAGTGCGCTCCAATGCTGATAATTGCGATTGCAAATCCCCTACGTCTGCCATTGCGTTCTGAACAGACGAGCTCAATGGCATAAAGTATTCTTCAAACGCTCCAGCCGCTTCAACAAAACCGTCTGGATCTTCGAGCAATTTTTGAAACAGGTCATCAATTGCTAAATCCATTTCATATTGCAGAACATAGTTCGTGCCATAGGTTTGGTCGAGCAGGTCAAGCGATGCTTTGTACTTGTCAGCACTTAGTTTGTGAGCCTCAAACTCTTCGTCCAACTTGCTTTTCAGCGTGCCAGACACGCCCATTCGCCAGCTCATTTCGGCTTCAGCAACCGTATCATAAGCGGCTGCAAGGTCTTCACGCAAAGTTTCTGCTGTTCTGGCTAATTCCGTGCGCCACTCGCTCAAACTCGTTTTGTTAGCAAGCGCGGCTTCGTGCATTCTTACAATGGAATCCGTTACGCCACCTGTTGACACCCAAACGCGGTCATTCGCGTCAGCCCACTCTTGCGTTCCGTATGTGGCAACCTGTAACATTTGTTCTTGTTCAGCGAGCAATTGAGTAAAGGCTTGGATGTTGTCAATCTGACCCATTTCGCCGCGCAATTTAAAGACTTCCTGCGCGAATTGCGTTGTGTTTAGTTTGGCTAACTTCATTCTGTCAACCATGCTGTTGAATGCGAGTTCTGCTTGTGCCGCTGTTCCCATATCAGCGATCCAACCAGCAAGTCCAGAAAGTGCCGGCTCAATCGTACCAAGCAGATTTACTTTTACTGCATCGCCTAAGTTCTTTATGCCCGCTTCCATCAAAAGGAAACTACCAACAGAACTCTCAGCAACACTTCCGATTCTTTCAATCTGTTCTTCGGCTTGACGTAAAAACGCCTCTGAAAAAGCGTCTTCAGCAGACATGCCAGCCTTTTTCAGCGACTCGACTTTTTCCTCAAAACCAGCAACACTTAGACCGAGTTGGTCGAAGCGCATAGTGCTCTGATTCGTGAGAGCCAGAACGAGTTGGTTCATGTTCATTCCCAACTCACCAGCCACCGTTGAGAGCCTTAGCACTTCATCGTGAGAGTCCGCTAAGCCCAACGCCATGATTTGACCGGCACCACCGATTAGTTCAGCGTCGCTAATGATTCCGGAAGTGGCTTCTCGCATATCACCCAATAATGCCGATGAAACCGCATCAATGGAGTATGCGAGTGAATCAAACTTGTCTCTGGCATAATCAAGTTCTGCACCCTCTTTTGCGGCAGCATAGACCTTCTTAATCGCATCTGCTACCTTGCCCGCTATTTCGAGTGCCTGGTTCAAACCAATCATGAACAGCGCAATATCACCGCCGGCACTCTTCATCCCAGAGGCGGCGTTATTAATCTGTGATTCTGCCGAACTTAAACCCTTCTCAAGTCCGGAAGTGTCTGCGCCTATACTTGCGAAAAGACTCGCTATTTGTATTGCCATATTATTTCACCAGCGTCTTTCTCGCTTTACTCATGCCGTCTCTCACTTGCAGCCATTCATTCATATCGGCAACCGAGAGCGCGTCTACATACTCCAGCGTCCACCCTGTTTCTTTCACGAGTTCCCACCGCCAATATTCCCACGGCAAGCCCTGTTTCTTGACGGCTGCCATGTAGACGCGCCCAC
>JAQVUC010000136.1 GCA_028699715.1 Anaerolineaceae bacterium
ATGGCTTGATGGTATCCCCGTCCCGCACTTCCATGGCGTCGGTCGTGGCGATCTTGGCAAGAATCCATACCTTGCGTCCGTTTTGCAGGGAACCGGCGGTTTCCAATTCGATGGAACCGTCTTCCACCAACGGCCTGAAAACGTCGAATGCCTCGGCGTTCTGAAGTGGGGTGTAGTATTTGCTTGTGACGGTGAAGATTTCACCAGTATCCTCTCGTTGAATTGCCTTGTGGGCATCCACCGGCATCAAGGTATTTTGTGGATCTTGGGCATATAGCGGCAACATCCGCACTTGCCAGTCCAGTTTGGCGATGCGCAGGGCATCATCAATGCTTGGTGCGTTCGGTAAGATGATGCCGAGACCATGCCACGGTGTTTCCTGTACGGAAAACATATTGTCGTGTTCCATCAGTTCATGCGCCATTTTGGTTTCTCCTTTCGTTGGTGTGTGCTTTTACGATTTCCACCATGAGCAGTTCAAAAAACAAATTTGTCCATCCAACCCTCCACAAGGGTACTCCGCCCATAGCCGTCAGGCTTGGGTGGGGTGGTTGACTATTCTCCCCTGTTCTGCACATATTTTTGTGTCTTGTGTCGAAATTTGAAATTGTGTAGCAGATAGTCGGTCCCAACCATTGCTTCAAAAAAACGAAACTCGGCTTTTTCTATTTCTTCGTTGGTCAGTTCCCTTGTGGCATCCACCCGCATCAACGGCACTGCTGCCAGGACGTAATCACCAAGGCGCAGATTCAGGTTGACTCGATTGAACACGCCTTGCAGACCATACCGGCGTTCCAGCAGTTTGGCGGTGTTCTCATGCCCAACGGCGTAGTTGATATCCTCGCCGCTTTTCAGAATGGCGGCAAAGGCGTCTTCGGTGATTTCTCGAATGTTCATTTGTCCGGCTTGCTTGCTCATCATCACCGGGCTTACAGTGGTTGTCAGGTAGATTCTGAAAAAAGCGTCCATTGGTTTTCCTTTCTTTTGGTTTTTGGTTATTTCAAGACTTCTCGCACTTCGTTGACGGCGGACTGAACTCTGCGGACAGACCAGCCTTTGTTTTTGAGTAAAGCCTTCGTGTCGCGCAAGGCGTGCTTGATATCCTTGGACCGTAAAAGCATACTGGCGACAATTCTGGCGTCGGTCGGCAGCTTCGTCAGTTGGTCTCTGAACACCACCACGCTTTCTGTTTCCGGTAACGTGGCCGCCGGGATTTGCGATGGCAACAAGCAGCTTACCTGGACACCATCATATTTCATGCGTGTTTTGTGCTTGGCGGCTTCGTTGCGAAGTGCATTGCGGATATAGGTGGTCGTGACTGTGGAAAGCTGGCCCCTGTCCGGGTTCCAGTTTCGTTCAGCTTCCACCGCCGCCAAGCTGGCGATGCCGATTCGTTCGGCGTATTCGATGCCAGACCATTGCGATGATCGGGCCTCTTTGTGGATCAATCCGAGTTCGATGGCCATGGTTAGGCTCCTTTCAGTTATTGGTTTTTTGGGGGTGTCCTTTCATTATCATACCATTTTAGTTTGTCAACACTTTTTTACTCTCATTGATATATTTAGTGAAAAGCTCAGTTAGTAATGATTCTTGAGAAGTTTCGGTACCGTCCAGAACGGCATCCAGAACCTTTTGTTTCTTGTCCAGCAGGGCCGCGATTTCCTCTTCGATGGTGCCCTGGGCAATCAGATAGTACACACTGACGGCGTTCTTCTGCCCGATGCGGTGCGGGCGATTTGCAGCTTGCGCGTGTTCACCAGGGGTCCAACCGAGTTCGGTGAATACCACTGTGTCGGCGGCAGTGAGCGTCAGGCCCACGCCAGCAGCTTTGATGTTGCCGACGAATACCTTACATGCTTCATCGTTCTGGAAGCGGTCCACGGCGCTTTGACGTTGTTCCTGGTTGTCCCTGCCGTCGATCTTGACCGGGTTATAGCCCTCCAGTGTTTTCATCAGATTGTCGATAGCCTCATGGTGGACCGCGAACAGGATCAGCTTGCCATTGGTGTCCAGCGTGTCCTTGACCCATTCCATCATGGATTCCCACTTGCCCCTGGCCGCCAGACGCTTCAGTGCCTGGAACTGAACCAGAGTTTCTGCTCGTTCTGCTGCGGATACCTTTTCGGGATTGATGCCCCGTAGCCACTGGATGAAGTCGGCGCTTGCCTTGCGGTATTCCAACGCGGTTTTTTTGTCCAATTCCATTGGTATGACGGTGGTGGTTTTTTCTGGCAAGTCTTCCAGTACGTCTTTTTTTAAATGCCGGATCATCACACTCTTTAGCAGGTCGTTCAATTCTTCGGTATTGCTGCTTCCGCTAAAATCCCAACCAAACCCATTATGCTTTGCGTTGCAATACCGCAAAGCAAAGAGTTTGAAAGGCGGGATTTCAGCGGGTGCCAAGGTCTTAACAACCGGATATATTTCAATTGGTCGATTCAAAATCGGAGTTCCAGTCAATGCAACTATATGTGGGATGCTGGACAGGCACCTTTGTTTGGCGTTTCTGCCCAAAATGTCTTTTGTCCTGTTTGTCTTGCTGTTTTTCAATGCATGTGCCTCATCCAACACCATGAGCTTGCAGTGGGTCAGGCTATTCCACCAACCAGTGTTTGGAATGGGCACGGAGATTGTTTTCATCCCTTTTGGACCCATTACTTTTTTCTTTTCCCGCTTATCCGCAACAATATCGTAGTTGATAATATAAAGATCGGCTTTGGGTAGTTGATACTGGGTTCCACCATTGATGATGTGGATGGACAGGGTGGGACAGGCGATCTGTGCTTCACGTGCCCAGTTCAACTTCAGTGACGCCGGGCAAATGACCAATGCCGGTAGCTTGTCGGGGTTGGCATGGATATAGGCCAGTGCCTGGATGGTCTTGCCCAGCCCCATTTCTGATCCAATGATTGCGCGGCCATTCTTGGAGAAAAGGAATTCCACACCTTCGCGTTGAAACGGCATCAACTGGCGACCGAAACCGGTCATATTGATTTCTGACCGGTTTGGCGCTTTGGGCATTTCGGGCGTGCTGATTTCCGGCGTATCCAGTCCGATACGCTTTAGGACTTCAACGGCTTGCCCGGTGTGCGGCACGGTCCAGAATTTCTTTTCACTGTTCCACCGCCGTCCGGTGACGGTCTTGATTGCCGCAATCTTTTCAGGATCATACGGGAAGCGTACTATCAGTTTCCCGTCGTTGGTTTTTTCCACTGCGGGCTTTGTTGGTTTTGCTTCGGTTGCCTTTTGCAGCATACGATGATCAGCGGGCACGGCCATATCCGGCGCGTCTTCCTTGTTCAGGATGACTGCCTTCGGTATCCAGCTATCCACTTTTTGCTGTGCGCGGATCTTGGCAGTCAGGGCGTCGATGTCGGCCTGGGTCATGCTGTCGAGAACAATATCATGCATGTCCCAGTTGCCGAGACATTCCGGCCCGATGCCCAGGGCGATGGAGCCGGGGTGGGTCAGCGGACGCCCACACCGGCAACACTTTCCAACGCGGCGGGCGTGTTCAATGGACCCACCGCCATACAGGTAAACGGCTTTTGCGGTTTCAGCCAGTTCGGTGGCCTGGATGATTATCGGCAGTCGTTCCCTGCTGGCGAAACCGCCACTGATGGTGTAGTAGTGCGCTTTCATGGTTATTTTCCCTCCCCAACGAAATAGGGGTTGTCAGTGTCGATCCAATAAAATCCGGCATCAGTGCCACGTTCTACCAGATCCATTGCTTCATATCACGCCTTTTTATAGTATCGTGGAGAATCCGACCGGTTGCTGACCAGCTTCCCGTCGATCTTGGTGCAGTATTCCAGCCAGCACTGACGTCCGGTCGGCGTTTCAAATCCGTGTAGCTGTCCATGCCAGTAGGTATCTATTGCGCGCAGTTCGCTTTTCACCCAGCGGGGTAAACCTTTTGGAAGACTGTCTATCAATTTGCTGTATTCTCCCAGGCATTCCGCGTGTGTTTTCTTGAAATGGATTGCCCGTCGATGAATATCGGTTAGGCGTTCCATTGCTTTTTTCTTTTCCTTCAGTGCACGGTTGATATCCATGTTACCTCCTTGGTTTTGGTGATTTGTTATCTCCACAATAGCACCTTAATTTATTGTGTCAAGAGTTTTTTTTGTTCTGATTGTTTTTTGTTGTGACAGGTCCGACTTGCCTTGTCCGATTTCCAGTGCTATATATTCCCTCAAGGGGGATATTATGGCTGAACGAGTGCGCAGGAAAAAATCGACACCGCCGCCCACTGACTGGGCTGGTTCCCGTGTGAAGAAAGAAATCACTG
>JAQVUC010000137.1 GCA_028699715.1 Anaerolineaceae bacterium
CAAGGATATGGTAGGGGACATCCAATGCCCACAGATTTTTGAGGGCATATTCCATCTCAGACGAGCTGTTGATTGAAATAAAACCAGCCGCCGGACCACCAACGTGTGTGGTTGTGTAGTTGGTCATGCGCACGTTTTCCTGCAGATGACTTCCAAATACTTCCTGTAGTTTAGCCAGAGGCAGTTCAGTCATTTTGAGCCTCCCTGATTATTTTTTCGCATAAAAGTTGGGAAAATTCAGGACCTTTGCCGGCAGAGAAGACCAAAACTACATCTTTTCCGGTCAGACCTGAAAGAATATGGCTGGCTGCCTGATCATTGTCGGGCAGATAAACACAGTTTGCATCCAATATTTCGTTCGCAATTGCTTCAGGGCTGTAACTGGAGTCATCTTCTCTGGCACCAAAAAGCCTCAAAATCACGGACTGGTCAGCTGAGCATAGTGCACTGGCAAATTCAGAATGCAGCCTCTTGGTTCGGCTGATGGTGTGGGGTTCCCAAACAGCCCAGATGCTGTGATAGGGATACAGTTCCCGGGCACCCTGGATTGTCTGCCTCAGTTGGCTGGGGTGGTGACCGTAATCGTTGAAAACCAGGACGTCGCCCTGTTGGCAAACCAGGTCAAATCTTCGGCTTGTGCCGTGGAAATCAATCAAAGCATCAGTCAAAGTTTTTATGTCCAGGCCAAACAGATGGGCTGCGGCCAGGGCTGCCGCCGCATTGAGTACATTAAACTTTCCTGGGAGGGGTAGCCTGAATGGTCCGATTTTTTCTTCATTGGGCAGCAGCAAGCTAAAATGCTGACCATGTTCAAGGATCTCGTGGTCAATGACGCGATAGTCGCTGGTTGGATTGAAACCAAAACAGGAGATTTTCTCACTTAGATCGCCGACCTGATCAATTAGGTGTTGCACGCCCTCGTCATCACCACCGAGCAAAATTTTTCCCTCAGGCCTGGTTTTGTGGATGAAGTCCACGAAAGCCTGCAGGTAGTCTGACTCGGTTGGGAAGAAATCGGGGTGGTCATATTCAATGTTTAATACCAAACTGATGAAAGGCTCCAGTCCCAGGAACATGTAATCGTATTCATCAGCTTCGATGATGAAGCTTTTATCTTTGCCTGCGTGTGCATTGGTCCTCAGGCTTTTACTGTCTGAGCCCAGAATAAAGCTGGGGTCTTTGCCCGCGCTTCTGAACAGGTGGATCAGCATGGCTGTGGTGGTCGTTTTCCCATGGGAGCCGGCGACCGCCAGAGTATCACTATACTTGGTCAACTCAGGCAGAAAGTCTGCGCGCTTCAGCACAGGGATGCCAACTTCCCGGGCTGCCATGACTTCGGGGTCGTTATCTTTTACCGCTGAAGATCGCACCAGCAGATCAGCCTGAACAGCCAGATCGGGGTGGTGGCCCAGGCGGGTTTCTGCCCCCTGTAAAGTAACCGCGTTGAAGTAGGTGGATGCTTGCATGTCGGAACCGCTCACACGCCAGCCTCTTTCAAGCAGCACGCGGGCAATCGCCGAAATGCCAGTCCCACCAATTCCAACGAAGTGTACTTTTATCATTAGAAAATCACCGCCAGTACAATAGCCATTGCTGCTGCCAGGGCGATATAAAGCCAGGAGCCAGTCAGAACGCTTGGTATCGCTTCGTTCAATAATTCAATTGCCTTCAGACCAAGTTCTGTGTTGGCGTCCGGGGCAATGATCCACGAAAATGGATATCCAGCCTTGGCCAGGAAGAACCAGGCAGAGCTGACAAAGATATAGCCGTTGAGAGCACCGGTTAGAGCCCCCAGGATCATGTAGAGGAAAGTATCGCGTTCAAAGCGACCGGTATCAACAAAACCGCGAAAACTGGGGGTTTGATAACCAAAAAACCCACAAAAGAGTAAAACCAATAATTTCAAAAAGAGGGCTTTTGTGCCTTCAAGCGAGCCAAAAAGTTTCGGCAGGACTGCTTCGATAACGAACAGAGCCAGGATGCCGCTGACAGTGACTACAACTTCCTTTCGGAAACCGCGGATCATGCCGATCATGGCGAAGAGGACTATAAACATGTAAAAGAGTACATTCAGACTGATCATAAAATCCTCCTACACCACGGCCATTTCGAAAAGCAGTTCGGCAATCCGTTCAGCTGCCATTGGCTGTGATAGTGAGTACATCGCCCGGCTCATGTGGTCGAGTTTGGCGGGTTGGGAAAACAAGTCCTTGATCACGGGCAGTAAATCGCTTTTTAGATCTTCATCCCGCAACAAAACTGCCGCGCCACGATCCACCAGGTAATCCGCGTTAACTTTTTGATAGCGCCAGGCGTAAGGATAGGGGACCAGGACGGCCGGTAAGCCAAAATAGGGATATTCACCCAAGGTTGATGCCCCAGCCCGGGAAATAGCCAAATCAGCGGCTGCCAGAGCGGCTCCCATTTCGTGCAGGTAGGGGAAGGGATGATAGCGATCACCTAGATTCACCGTGGCAGCTTGAATAGTTTCCCAATCCAGGTGTCCGGTCAGGTGAATCACCTGATAGTGCTCCAGTAATTGGTCCAAAATGCCCAGCACGGCTTGATTGATCGAGCGCGCGCCGCTGCTGCCGCCCATAAAGAGAATGGTCGGAAGGCCAGCTTCAAGTTTGAAATAATCCTGGGCTTCTGCCCGGGTCCATTTTTTAATATCTTCTCGTAAAGGATAACCAGTAACTGTCATAGTATTTTTCTCACTAAACCATTTTTTTGACTCATCAGTTGTCAACGCGATCTGATCTGAAAAGCGTGCCAGAGTTTTCAGGGCCAAGCCAGGTTCGATGTCCGGTACATACAGCAGGGATTGGTACTTTCGTCCTGCCAGAGCCATCGGTATGGCGACATAGCCACCAGTAAACAGCAACACATCAGGCTTGAACTGATTGAGGATTTTTTTGGATTGTTGATATCCGCGCCACAATCGCGCAAGATTACCGGGCAATTTGCTCAGGGAAACACCATGAACACCAGCAGCCTGGATGCTTTGGAAATCTAAGCCTGTCCGTTTGACCAGGTCAGCTTCCATTCCGCCTTCACTCCCGACCCAAAGGATCTGGTGCTCTGATTTATTCAAAGTTTCCGTAACGGTTAGCGCTGGATACACTCCGCCGCCAGTCCCGCCTGCGCAGATCAACAGTCGCACTAGTTTGGCTCCTTTCCTGGATTTTTAAACCCGCCCCCTGGCGGGAAATATTCATGATGATGCCGATAGCGGCCAGGTTGGTGACCATGCTGGACCCACCCGCGCTGATGAAAGGCAGAGCGTTGCCGGCAAAGGGGAACAGACCCACGATTACAGAGATATTCAACAAAGCCTCGATCACGATCCAACTTGTAAGCCCAAAGGCGATCAACGAACCAAGTTGATCAGGCGCTTTTTGAGCAATTTTGTACCCTCGCCAAATCAGGACGATGTACAACGCGATCAGGAGGAAGGAGCCAAACAGCCCCGTTTCTTCAGCGATCACAGCGAAAATACTGTCAGTGTGGGGCAGGGGTAAACCGGTGAATTTGGTATTGGCGTTTCCCAATCCAACCCCAAAGAACTTGCCTTTGATCACAGCCTCGAAGGTTCTGCGAATATGATAGGAACCGGCGGTTGGATCTTGCAAACCACTCAGGTATTGGGCAATACGAGCCCGACCAGTGGCGTAAATTTGGACCACCACCATGGCTCCAATCCCACCCAGACCCAACAGTAGCAGGATGTGCCTCCAGGAACCTCCGCCAAGCGAGAACATCATAATTCCCAGGAATAGGATAGTGATGGCCGCGCTGATGTCAGGTTGGAAAAGGATCAGGATGGCAACGGCTGCCAGGATGACCAACAAGGGCAGCAAGCCTAATTTCAGGTCTTCTAATTCGTGATTGTTGCGTTTGGAGAGCCAAACTGATAAGTACAGGATGACGGCCACTTTTGCCAATTCACTTGGTTGCACGGAGCCGTTGAAGAGCGCACGGGATGAGTTGAACAAAACTTCATTGCGGACCAATACCGCGATCAAGCCAATAATAACAATCAGACCAAAGATCAAAACCAACTTTTCAAAGTTGTGATAATCAAAGAAGGTCAGGAAAATGGCTGCCGCGATGCCCAGGGCAACCCACATCACCTGGCGCTGAAAAATGTAGCCGGGTTCTTGTCCCATACGCAGGGAGGCGTCCAGATCTGTCGAATAAACCATCATCAGTCCGAAAACGATCAGACAGATCAAGGCCAGCAGGAAAGGAATATCGAT
>JAQVUC010000138.1 GCA_028699715.1 Anaerolineaceae bacterium
CACTAATCAGTCTATTAACGCCACAAAACCTCAACTGGTTCTAATAAGTGGGCTGCGAGGAAATGCTTTCGCACCCGTAGAGTTGAGCCTTCGTTTTGCGGAGGATCTGCTGAATAAGTATGATTCAGACCCAGACAGTAGCTGGATTCTGGACTACCTCGAACTGCACCTGATTTTACTTGCCAACCCAGATGGACGCGCCAAAGCCGAGCAGCAGGCACAAGCTGGTGAGGATATAACCTGGCAAAATAACACCCACAATACCTGCTCAACCCAGGAGATAGGCGTCCGCCTGAGCCACAATTTTGACTTCGAATGGCGTGTTTCAGATGTTGGACCATGCGATCCTTCTTACGCTGGTTCGTCAGCCGCCAGCGAGCCTGAAACACAAGCTGTCATGGCTTATCTCGAGCAGCTCTCTGGACAGTCAAACCAGGTTTTAATGCTTCATCTGGACGGTCAGGACAGTAAGGAAAAATATTTCCTCAGCCCATACCTGTTCAACCCCATCGCAGCCAACCCTCACATCGATGAACTTTACACGCTGGCAGAAAAAATCTCTTATGGAACAGCATCCGCACCAGTTCGGCAAGGATCAAATTTAGAACTCCAGCCGTCCTATGGCATGCTGGTTGATTATGCTTATGGGACACTGGGGATTCCTTCGCTGCTTTTCGATATGGGCGGCATCCACTGGTACTGGTATTATGAAAATTATCTGCTGGAACCGAATATGGACGCATTGAGGCGGGCGGCAAAAGCCAGTGCTGACCCATATCACCGTCCTTTCGGACCTGAAGTCGTGATTGAAAACATTAATTATGATAAAAGTAGTCTCACTATTCAGGGATATGCCGACGATTATACGACCTGGTGGGGAGGCGGCGCGGACGTCTACAGCCAGGTGAAACGTCTTGAGTTTTCTGTTGATCTGCCTCCCTGGCATCCGGATGTTATCCTGTATCCAATCAATGGTTTGACCAGAGATGCTGAATTTGACTTTATCTCACATTTTGAGGACAAAATCGCATATTGGCAGCTGCCTCCCGGTAACCATCGCCTGTTTATCCAGGCCTGGGATACAGAAGCAGATGGTAACCCGAGCAATCCCGGACTGGTCAGTGCGGCAGATATCTTTGTTCCTGATCAATCGTTTTTTCAACGATCATTTTTACCGTTAATTATTAAAAAATAGCTTTCGAGAGAAAGTTTAGTGGTCTGATCCCCAGTTATAAAGGGAAAAATTGAAAAAGATTAAATTTGGCTCGCAAAGCTACAACATTTTGATATAGATAGCATCTGCGTTCCCAGCTATCTTTATTTTTGATCAATTAGAATAATCTTCAATCCACCTATTGAGAAATCAATATTAACTTTATAGCTATCTCTTTATCTATTAAGTAGTATTTAGTAATAGAGGCTGAGGAAAGTGTGGAAGATGGGTCACTATCACGCAATCTGTATCGGCTCAACGAGGAAATCAGCACTGTTCCTTAAAATCCCGGGTGGCTGTGGATAATGGAGTGCTTATCCCCATTATTCTTTTCGTCTTAATCACATGGTACAGTCAGGCAGCTTTTATCCAGAAAGTCTCCGCAGGTTTTCAACCGGCAACACATAAATTACCACAGGTTTTATACACATTGTAGGCGTAGTTATCCACAGAAAAAGAGGAGTTATCCACAAATCAATCAAAGACTGTATTCGTTTTTGTAACCTTCAAGAAGCTGTTCTGTCTGATCGATAAAGTGATCCAGATCACTTAGGAGATCTTCTCGTTTGTCTTCTTTGAAACCGAGCGCTGCCAGGAATTCTTGCCATTTTTGAAGGTGCTCTTTGTCTTTCAGACAGGAAAGTGCTTGCTGCCAGGTTTCCATCATCGGCCAAAGCACGGCATGCAGAGAGCCGCTTTCAGCCATCGCTTCGACGCTTTGCAGAAAGTAAGCCTTTCTCACTTTCGAAATATTTACCGGGCAATCATCTTGTTTATTGGCAGCTTCCAGGGTTTCTTCCCAGACCGGATGCCACTGTAAAAAAAGGGCATCGTTCATGTTTTCATTGCCCAGCAAGCGGGTCAAATCCCCAATCAGGGGCAATCTTTCCAAAGTTTCCATTCGGCTGGTGAAATCAAGCATAAATCGACGTGTGGTCAGGGCCGGACCATTCAGACAGGCGGGGGCATTCGCGGCAGTTCCGACGGCCTTGAAATAAAGCGCGAACCAATCTTCCCAACGGACCTCCTCGGAGTCGTTCAGGTCAAACCACAGTGTTCGGGCCTTTTCGGCGAACTGTTGGGCGCGTCCATAGACGTTTTCCGGGCTGTCAAAGCGTGCGCTGACGCCAGCCTGAATAAACTCTAGCCAATGATCGTTGTCCAGTAATATATTTTGGTGTTTACACAGCGCGTGGCCAATCCACGGATTTTGGCGTAAACGTCGATGATAGGTGTAGAAAGATTGGTGATGGTGTTCAATATCCAGCGAAATCTCGTAAGTCACCCGTAAAACTTCCCGTTTGACTGGGGGTTCTTCTTTATGCACGAAGATCAGGTCGATATCAGTACTGCCTCCCAATAAAGGCTCACCCTCCGAAACCGAGCCGGTCAGATAGACCGCAACCAGGTCTTTTTCCTTTCGAACTCTTCGGGCGATGTGGTCCCTGGCAATTTTGAGCAGCATTTCCTGATTTATTCTCACTAAATCTCCTTCAGTTTTCCAATGGCAGACTTTGTTGATAGGGTGCCAGCCGCAGGGCTTGTTTGATTTGGTTGATCACGAAGTTCAGGTCAGCAGGATCGGCAATGAAATTCAGATCATCAGTTTCTATGTTTAAAACCCGTCCTTGCCACTTATCCTGAGCAAAGAAGTGATCATAAGCCTCCATTAGCTCGCCGATGTAGGCTGGGTCCATATTCCGTTCGAATGAACGATCGCGGTGGGCGATGCGATTCATCAGTGTTTCCAAGCTGGCTTTCAGATAGATGACCAAATCTGGATTGGGAATTTTATCCGCCAGGGCGGAATGGACGTTATGATAAACCTCCAGTTCATCACCTTCGAGGTTAATTCCGGCAAAGAGGGCGTCTTTGTCGAAAGTATAGTCCGAAATTACCATCTTGCCGGTCTTCAGAACCCCTGGAATAAATTTATTTTGTTGGTGATAACGACTCATCAGAAAAAATATCTGGGTCTGAAAAGCGTAACGACTGCGATCGCTGTAGAAATTGCTTAGAAAAGGATTTTCTTCAAATACTTCCAAAAGGACTTCGCCTTCAAAAGCAGGCTTGAGCAGGCGCGCTAGAGTTGTCTTCCCAACACCTATAACACCTTCAATAGCAAGATACATAAAATCACTCCGTGATGAGATTTGGACTTAAAACTATACCATAAAGGTCGGGTTTGCAGCTTCAGAACGCAGCCTCGCCGAAACAGAAGTCGTAGCGAAGAACAAACTGAAATGTTTGATCGGATGACTGCCGAAGTTTACTCAATGGGGGATTTTCAAAAAAACTGTAAATATTAGATCTTTAAATGCTCATGCAGGGTTGCGGCGGACTGAACAAACTCAGGAGTATACCGGATCTGACTGTCACGCGGACGAAGCAGGTCAATAGGCAGGTCCAGCACAATCCCCTGTGGATAATCAGATAGTACTAGAACGCGATCGGCCAGAAATACCGCCTCGGAAATCGAGTGAGTTACCATCAGGATCGTCTTGCGTTTCTCGGTCCAGATGCGCAGCAATTCCTGGCTCATGCGCTCACGGGTGAGTTCATCCAGGGAAGCGAAAGGCTCGTCCAGAAGCAAAATGTCCGGGTCTTGCACCAGCGACCGGGCGATTGCAACCCTCTGCGCCATCCCACCTGAGAGCTCATGAGGCCAGGAGTTCTCAAAGCCCTGCAGTCCGGTAAGCTCCACCATTTCCTCTACACGCGCGTCGATTTCTTCTTTAGGGGTGCCAGCCAAATCAAGAGGCAGGCCGATGTTATCGCTAAGCGTTCGCCACGGCATCAGATTAGCTTTCTGGAAGACCATCCCGGTTCGGGCTTGCCTGCCGTGGATATCCGGAAATTCAATAGTGCCAGCCTCGTAGGAGATCAGACCCGCAAGAGCGCGCAGAAGCGTGCTTTTACCGCTCCCGGACGGTCCTACCAGGCAGGCGAAAACATTTTTTTGCAGGCTGAAACTTACGTTCTCCAGAACTTGTAAAAGACCATCTTTCTCTTGAAAGCTGACCTTCA
>JAQVUC010000139.1 GCA_028699715.1 Anaerolineaceae bacterium
ATTTATAAGGCGTTCAAGCACGCTGGCTTGATCTGACCTTGTTTTGAGCTTGATGTAAACTTAATAGTAGAAAAATAACATTTAGTTATCAAAAGTTTTTGGACCTTTTGCTCAAAATTAAATTTCAAAAAAAATATTATGTTTGAATTGCGGAATTCCAAATTTTTTTCATGGGGGGTTCGAGTAGTCTTATTATTTCTGGCTGCCGGTCTGTTTTTGTCGCCTGTTTCAGCTCAGGCTCCGGAGCCAAAACTTGAAATTACAAATGTCGACACGCGTGAGTTCCCAAAAATCTCGCTTGCTTTTAAAGGCCAAAATTTGATCGAAAATGTCCCGGTCGATACCAGCAGGATCCTAATTCGTGAAAACGAACAGAGCCTGGTCCCTGCCCTGGTTGAGCGCGAGTATGCCGGCATCCGCTTCTCCCTGGCAATCGCGCCGGAGTATTCGCTGACGCTTTTTGATGCAAATGGGCAGCAGTACTACCAGCAGATGGTTGACGCCGTCAAAACGATCATCCCTCAGCCTTCTGATCAGGATCGGAACTCGTTTGGGCTTTACATCAATCCTGATATCAGTCATTCTGACTTGCAAAGTTACAATGAATGGGTCGAGCTTCTCGATGGCTACCAGGGAAACATGCGTAACCTGCAGCCCTCTCTGGCAAGCCTCACGCTTGCCATTCAGTCTTTGGAACTGAGCGCCTACAAGCTTGATAGTGTTTTGCTTTTCATCACGCCTTACCTGCCACCAAATTTGCTCCCTGAATTTTATGAACTGGTAGAAAGGGCTACGAGCATGAATGTTCCGGTTCATACCTGGATCGTCATGGACAGCACCATGATCGGCTCTGCTTACGAATCGAATCTACGCAGCGCTCTGACTGCCAGCGGTGGCAGTCTCAACACTTTCACCGGCACAGAGCAAGTCCCAAATCCGCAAGATTATCTGGAAGGAAAAGGCTATCAATATTCCGTAAGTTACAACTCTGAAATCAAAGAAACTGGCGTGAGCGACCTGGCAGTTGAAGTTAGCTTTGAGAGTGGTACCAGGTTGACCTCCGCGATTGTTGAATTGGATTTAACCGTTGAGCCGACTAAACTCAGTTTCATCAACCCGCCCAACATGCTTGAAATCATCCAAACGGATGAAGATACCATCCAACCGCTTTCTTTGCCTGTGGAAGTTTTGATCGAGTTCCCGGACAACCATCCCAGGCAAATCAAGAGTTCCACCTTGTTCATCAATGGAGATCGGGTCAGCACAAATCAGGCTCCCCCCTACGGCAGTTTTGTGATTGATTTGTTGGAGTACGTACAGGAAGAGCAGCTCATCCTGGAAGTCCAGCTGGAAGATGAACTGGGGTTGCGGGGGCGCACTCCCAGCCACACCATCACTTTGGATGTTTTTCAGCCTGAATCACAACTTGAAGCTACCTGGTACAGTAATCCTTTACTGTGGCTAGGGATACTTGCCCTGGCGGGTTTGCTTGCCTTGTTTATTTTCAGGAAACCAAAACCCAAACCAGAAGCGGAAAAGCAGGAGAGCCCTGCAACAAAACCTGATAAGCAGGCTGCTGAGCTGCCATCTTCTAGCTTTGTGACCCTCAAAAAATTCGGCAGTTTGATCAAACTGGACCCTGACCAAAGCCCCTCCGCCGAAAAGCCTTACCTGCTCACCGAAGAAATCACCTTGATCGGGCGCGACCCAGGCCTGGCAAATCTGGTTCTGGACAAACCATTCCTGGAGCCCTTACACGCTGAGATCCACTTTTTCCCGGACGGACGCATCCGCCTGACTGACTTCAACTCCACCTCGGGCACCTACGTCAATTACAAACCCATCTCCACTCATGGGGTAAATTTGCAGCACTCAGATTTGATCCATTTTGGCAGCTTATTATTCCGCTTTAACAGCAGCACCCGGACAATTGAAGGCAGCCCCAAAACCGGATCAGAACAAAGCGATCAGAAAAATCCGGAGACCAAGAAAAAGTCCGGTTGAATTATTGAAAATAATCCTGTAAAGTACTAAACGAAGGCATTAAAGCTATTCGGGCTCGAATAAGCTTGAATTGACACGCCTTTCATGTTAGAATTTTGGCTCTGTGGAGGGATGGCCGAGCGGACGAAGGCGCCTGTCTTGAAAACAGGTATAGGGCAACCTATCGTGGGTTCGAATCCCACTTCCTCCGCTGGCGCAAGCCATAGATTCTGGGGAGGTGCCAGAGTGGACGATTGGGGCCGCCTGCTAAGTGGTTGTCGGGTAAGACCGACCCGGGGTTCGAATCCCCGCCTCTCCGCCTTAAAGACCGCGTCGCGTACGCGGTCTTTTTTTTTCGCTTAGTCGATCGGCTCAAAGATAAATACAAAAAATCAGCATAGTCAAAATTAAATAATCATAGTAAAATAGCTTAACTGGTCAGACCTCTTACCACTCACCCAAGGAGGATTTTTTGACAGCAACTTATTTCCCCATCCAAAGACCAGCCGATCTGGCTGAAAGCCGCTTACTTGACGCGATTTTGGACAACACCTACCCGGTTGGCAGTCCTCTTCCACCCGAGCGTGAGCTCTCCAGCCAGCTTGGTGTCACCCGCCCAACTCTACGGGAAGCGCTTCAGCGCCTTGCCCGGGATGGCTGGATCCACATCCAGCAGGGCAAATCCACCATCGTCAACGATTACTGGCGTGAGGGCAACCTGATCATGCTCAACGCTCTGGCAAAGGATTTTGAAAAACTCTCACCCGACTTTATTACCAAACTCTTGGAGGTCCGGGCAGCTTTGGCTCCAGCCTACACTCGAGCAGCTTTTCAGAACGCCTCCGCTGAGCTTGTGGATTTTTTAGAGCCCCTCACCCGACTACCTGACACCGCGGAAGCCTACTCGAAGGCCGATCAAGACCTGCACCATCAGTTGACGGTGCTTTCCGCTAACCCGATTTACTCTTTGATTTATAACGGTTTCCGCCAGATTTCCTTTCAGGCCGGTCTGACTTATTTCCACCCCAAAGACGCCCGCGACTATTCAAAAGCTTTCTACCTGGGTCTGTTGGAAGACGCAAAGAAGGCAGATTATCTGAGCGCCGAAAAACGCGCCGCTGATGTCACCACCGCCAGTTTGACTTACTGGATCAACTCGCTAAGAGATCAGGAGGAAAATTGGAACAGCCACTAACCCGCTCACAACTTTGGTCGCAACTCGATCAGGATTGGGATCTGATCGTCATCGGTGGCGGGATCACGGGTGCTGGGATTTTTCGCCGGGCCGTCAGCGGTAGGTTGAAAACGCTCCTGATCGAGGCTGCTGATTTTTCCAGTGGCACTTCCTCAAAATCCTCCAAGTTGGTCCATGGCGGCTTCCGCTACCTACGCAATCGCCAATATGATGTGACCTTTGAATCCGTCCGCCAACGTGAGCAGCTGTTAAAGCAGGCAAAAAATTTGGTGACCCCCCTTGGCTTTGTTCTGCCATATGACAAATCTGACGGGCATAAAAAAGCTTTTCAGCTTGGCGTGATCATGTATGATCTGATGGCGCCCAAATGGAGCCATAAGCATCTCTCTTTGGATCAGCTGCGCGCTTCCATGCCTTTGCTGAGACCAAAAGACATGGAGGGCGCTTACCTTTACTACGACGCCCGCCTGGATGACAGCCGCATGGTGCTCAGATTAATCCAAGAATCTATCCGTGATGGTGGCACAGCGGTCAATTACGCCAAAGCTCTCAAGCTATTGAGGCAAAACAATGGGCAGGTTTGTGGCATTGCCGTGCAGGATCAATCCCGTCAGCAAATTGGCACAAAAAAGATTTTTGCCAAAGCGGTCATCAACGCCACTGGTCCCTGGACCGATGAATTGCGTAATCAATTAGGCAAAGGGGAGCGCGTCCGCCCGCTGCGAGGCTCTCATCTGATTTTCAGTTTTGAGGATCTGCCCCTGCCTCACGCGGTAACACTTATGCATCCCAAAGATGGTCGGGCCATGTTTGCCATCCCCTGGGAAGGCAGAACAATTTTTGGAACCACCGATCTGGATCATAGCTTGTCCCTGGACCAGGAAGCTTACTGCACCGACCAGGAAACCGAGTACATGCTCGAGGCTGTTAACGCCATTTTCCCAGACGCTCACATCGATGAATCCTCCATTATCTCCTCTTTTGCCGGCTTGCGTCCGATCGTACGCGGCGACGCCAGCGACCCTTCCGCCGAATCCCGGGCTCACCC
>JAQVUC010000140.1 GCA_028699715.1 Anaerolineaceae bacterium
CGGATGGAAAGAGACGCTTATCTACAGTTTTGGATTATGACGGCATCCTCGCTTTGGGCAAACTGTTTCCGAGCAATCGTGCCAACCGCTTCATCGAATGGTTCACCTTCAATGAGGATGGCATCGATGCCAAGAGCAGGGATAAAGCCTATGCCCTGTTTGAGAGCACGCTGCTGGATACGATCGAAGTTGGCACGGTGAAAGGCTTGCAGCAGATCCACGCGTACCTATTTGGCGGTCTTTTCGATTTTGCCGGGCAGATACGCACGCGCAACATCTCGAAGGATGGGTTTCAGTTCGCAATGGCGCGGTACCTCCCTGAAACGCTCCGAAAAATTGAAGCCATGCCAGAAGACAGTTTTGAAGCCCTTATCCAAAAGTATATTGAGATGAATCTCGCCCATCCCTTTCTGGAAGGCAACGGCAGAAGCATGCGTATCTGGCTCGACCTGATGCTGAAGAGGCAATTGAATCATTGTGTGGACTGGAGCAAGATCCCAAAACATGATTATCTTGCGGCGATGAGACAGAGCGTGGTCGATCCAGCAATAATTAAAACCCTCATCCATGGCGCGCTGACTGACCAGATAGATGATCGCGAATTGTACATGAAGGGTATCGACTACTCCTATTATTATGAGCAGGAAGACATTGTAATAGAAGAGGATGCCAAATGAAACTGCGCTTCAAACACCAAAAATTTCAGGCAGATGCGGCTAAAGCTGTTTGCGATGTGTTCACCGGGCAACCTTATCTGACGCCTACCTATATGATCGATCCGGGCATCACAGAGCAGCAGCTACTCCCTGAGATGGCAGCGAATCAATTCAGCGGTTGGAGCAACCAGAGTCTGGTTTCCGCATTGAATGACGAGGTCATTCTGGGAAACCTCAACAAGGTTCAGCGCAGTAATCTCTTGGAACCATCCCGAACGCTCGAAGGGCGCTATAACCTGACGGTCGAAATGGAAACCGGGGTTGGCAAGACTTATACCTACATCAAGACGATGTATGAGCTCTACGCGCGCTATGGCTGGAGTAAGTATATTGTTGTGGTGCCCAGTGTAGCGATCCGCGAGGGTGTTTACAAAAGCTTCCAGATGACTGAAGAACATTTTGCCGAGGAGTACGGCAAAAAGATACGCTACTTTATCTACAACTCATCGAACCTGACCGCGATCGACCGTTTTGCCTCGGACAGCGCCATCAACGTGATGATCATCAACTCGCAGGCTTTCAACGCCAGAGGAAAAGACGCCCGCCGTATTTATATGAAGCTGGATGAATTCCGTTCCCGGCGACCGATCGACATTTTGGCAAAAACCAACCCGATTATGATCATTGACGAACCCCAGTCGGTTGAAGGGGCGGTGACGAAAGAGAAGCTGAGGGAGTTCAATCCTTTCATTACCTTACGATATTCCGCCACCCATCGGGAAAAATACAACATGGTCTATCGCCTGGACGCGATGGATGCCTATAACAAACGGTTGGTTAAAAAGATTTCCGTCAAGGGTATCTCGGTACGCGGGAGCACCGCAACCGAAAGCTACCTCTACCTGGAAAGAATCAACCTATCGAAGGGCAACCCGACCGCCACGATCGAGTTTGACCATAAGGGCAAAGCCGGAATACGGAAAGTATCCCGGGTGGTGGGCGAGGGCTATAACATTTTCCAGAATTCCGGAGAACTAGATGAGTATAAGGATGGCTACACCGTTCGGCGGATTGACGGCAGGGACTCGAGCATAGAATTGCTAAATGGTATCAAACTTTTTGCCGGAGATGTGATTGGCGCCGTCAATGAGGGGCACATGCGGCGTATCCAGATCAGAGAGACGATCCTTTCGCACATTGAACGGGAAAGGAAATTGTTCACCAGGGGGATCAAGGTGCTTTCCCTTTTCTTCATTGATGCGGTCGCGAGATACCGGCAGTATGATGAAGCCGGGCAGCCAGTGCCTGGAGAGTACGCGAGAATTTTCGAAGAAGAATATCAGCAAATTGTTGGTGAGATGCAGCAAGAGTTTGGGGATGAGGAATACATGCGGTATCTGAAAGCCATTCCTGCTGAGGGTACCCATGCGGGGTATTTTTCGATCGATAAGCGTAGCAACCGCCTGATTGACAGCAAACTTGGTGATAGACGCGAGCGCACATCTGAGGATGTTGATGCTTACGACCTGATCATGAAAGACAAAGAACGGTTGCTGGACCGCAAGGAACCGGTTCGGTTTATCTTCTCCCATTCAGCACTACGCGAGGGCTGGGATAACCCCAATGTGTTCCAAATCTGCACACTCAAACAGAGCAGCAGTGATGTGCGTAAGCGCCAGGAGGTGGGGCGGGGCTTGAGGCTCGCGGTGAATCAGGATGGGGAACGTATGGACGTGAATGTGCTCGGCGAAGACGTACACAGGGTTAATGTTTTGACGGTTGTGGCGAATGAAAGCTATGACGATTTTTCCAGAGGGCTCCAATCTGAGATCGCCGCGGCGATCGGTGACCGACCCGTGAATGTGGATATAAATCTGTTCAAGGGTAAGGTCATCAAAGACGCAGAGGGGACCGAACAAACGGTTGATGCGACGATGGCACAGCTGATCTACGACAGTTTGCTTGAAAATGGGTATGTTAAGCGGGGCAAGCTGACCGAAGAATACTACGAGGCTAAGAAGGCGAACACTGTTTCGCTGGGAGATGATTTCCAGGGGAATACGGATGAAGTGGTGCGAATATTAGATACCATCTTTGACCCAAGCCTTTTGCAGCCTGAAAATGACAGGGTAAACAATGTAGTAGCACAGCTTGATAAGAGCAAACTGGGTTTGCCCGAGTTTAAAAAGCTCTGGGAAAAGATCAATAGCCGCAGCATTTATGTAGTGGACTTCAACACGGAAGAGCTCATTAAAAACGCCATCTCGTCGCTGAATAGGAATTTGAAGGTTTCGAGAATATTCGTTAGAGTCGAATCTGGTGCGATGGATGAGATTGCGTCAAAAGAAGACTTATTGGCTGGTGGAGCGTTCAAGAAGACTGGTGGGGATATCCGGCAGACCCAGGTTCAATCAAGCTCGAGTGTGAAATATGACCTGGTGGGCAAGGTTGTCTCCGAGACTGGTCTGACCCGGGCAGCTGTTGTTCGAATCCTACAAGGAATTAGGGCAGAAGTATTCGAGCAGTTCAAGAACAATCCGGAGGAGTTCATCCTCAAAGCCAGTGACTTGATCAACCAGGAAAAGGCAACGGTTATTATTCAGCATATTACCTACGATAAGCTGGATGCGGTCTATGACACGACGATCTTCACCGAACCGGAGCTGAAGGGACGCCTGGAGGTTAATGCGCTGCCTGTTTCCAAGCATCTGTATGACCATGTCATTTACGACAGTTCTATTGAGAGACAGTTTGCTGAGGATCTGGACCATAGCAACGAAGTCGCTGTTTACGTCAAACTCCCCAATGGGTTTTATATCAACACTCCGGTGGGCAAGTACAACCCGGACTGGGCGATAGCTTTCCATGAAGGGTCTGTAAAACATATTTATTTTGTGGCGGAGACCAAGGGCTCCATGTCGACCATGCAGCTTCGGGCGATTGAGGAAGCAAAAATCCACTGTGCTCGGGAACACTTCAAGGCAATCAGCACCGGGAATGTGGTGTATGACGTGGTCGATAGCTATGAGACATTGATGGATAAGGTGCTGAAATAAAAGGGTTGAAGTGTAAATAGGAGGTCAAATTATGCCAAGAGATTTACTGCTAGCCAAACCGAAAAGTTGGGATACCTTTGAAGATATCGCGTGTGATCTCTTTACAGAGTTCTATAAAGGACACAATTTCCAGAGATATGGAAGGCAAGGACAAGGTCAAAATGGAGTTGACATTGTTGGGGTTGTGCAAGATGAAGTTGTGGGTATTCAGTGCAAGCATTCTGCAGTAGATGATAAATTAACTTCAAAACAACTTGATGACGAAATAAAAAAGGCAGATGAGTTTTCCCCAACATTAAACAAGCTGATTTTTGCAACTAGTGCCTCGAGAGATACCACCTTAACCACACATTGTTTAAATACTTCAATAAAAAGGAAATCATCTGGGAAATTTGAGGTTGAAATCCTATTTTGGGAGGATATCCTCAATAAGATGGAGGGTTTTCCCCATCTTATATATAAGCATTTTACGAAGTATTTCTCTCGTTCAGGACTTGAAAAAGTTGATGATGA
>JAQVUC010000141.1 GCA_028699715.1 Anaerolineaceae bacterium
GGATAAAGTTTTATTCGGCGCTGAACGGGTAGCGATGAATGGCGATATCGCCAACAGCCTGGGAACTTACATGCTCTCCGTGGCTGCCTACGACACCGGTATTCCGGCTTATTGTGTTTTTCCAAGTTACATGATCGACCCAAACATCCCCAGCGGATTGGAAATCATGATCGAAAACAGTGACACAGCAGATTTGCTCAGTACGCAAATTGATGGCCACAGGACGGCACCAGAAAGTGCCACTGCGGTCAGTTTTGCCTTCGACATCACCCCACACCGTTTGATTTCAGGTTTGATAACCGAAAAAGGCGTTTTTTACCCGCCGTTTTTCAGAGATTTGTCATTAGCTGCCATAAAGGAACGATAAAAATGAAAGTGATTTTAACCGGTTCGATTGCTTTTGATTACTTGATGAAGTTCCCCGGTCTTTTCAAAGACCACTTGTTGCCAGAGCATCTGGACAAGGTCAGTTTGTCTTTCCTTGTACCTGAACTCTCCCGCCGGGATGGAGGTGTTGGCGCGAACATCGCCTATAACCTGGCCATGTTGGGCGGCAACGCCTGTCTCTTTTCTACTGCTGGGCAGGACTTCCCGGAATACGCCAAACGTTTGGAAGCAGTGGGCGTGGATACCAGCTCGGTCAAAATCATCCCGGATAAGTTCACCGCCTCTTTCTTTGCGACAACCGACCGAAGCAACGCCCAAATTGCCAGTTTCTACACGGGGGCTATGGCAAACGCGGCCGAGCTCTCTTTGCATGAGGCTCCCTATGAGCCGGATGACTTTGTGATGATCTCACCCACCGACCCAGCTGCCATGGCGCGTTATATTGAAGAAGCCATGCAACTGGGCTTGAAAACTTTGTTTGATCCCGGTCAGCAGGTAATCAGTGTGGATGCTGACCTCTTGCGCAGAGGGCTTGAAACGGCACATGGTCTCTTTGTCAACGAATACGAATTTGAGTTGATTCAAAAGCATACCGGCTTCAGTGCAAAATCTTTGCTCGAAAAACCAGTCTTTAGTGTGATAACCTTAGGTGAGAAGGGCGCGCGTGTGCACTCTGCCGAAGACGAAGTGGTCGTGCCGGCCTTGAAAAACCTGAACATCAAAGACCCGACTGGTGTTGGAGATGCGTTCAGGGGCGGCTTTTTGCGCGGCTACCTTGGTGGATTGAGCCTGAAGACCTGCGCTGAGATGGGGACCATCACCGCCGCGGCTTGTATACAAGAAGATGGAACGCAAATTCATCGCCTGACCTGGGATGAATTTGTGATTGAGTATAGAAAACACTTTGATGATCAGAGTGAATTAGATAGAATTAGGAAATAATAAACTAACGGAGTGAATATGGATAATTACAATATTAAAGACCTTAACCAGGCTGAAGGCGGCCGCAGAAGGATGGATTGGGCTTCACGCGAGATGCCTGTTTTGGCAAGCTTGGAGAAGCGTTTTAGAGAAGAACGTCCCTTCGAAGGCGTACGCATGTCATGTTGTATGCATGTGACCACGGAGACCGCAAACCTGATGCGCACCATGCAGGCAGGCGGAGCGGACATCGTTTTGACAGCTTCGAACCCGCTTTCCACCCAGGATGATGTTGCGGCGGCTCTGGTTGCCCAATACGAGATCCCGGTGTTCGCGATCAAGGGCGAAGACGACAAAACTTATTACAAGAATCTGCACGCGGCTTTGGATCACAAACCTCACATCGTCATGGATGATGGCGCTGATCTGGTCAGCACGGTCCACAAGGAAAGACGCGATATAATCGAGAATATCATTGGCGGCACTGAAGAAACAACCACAGGTGTTGTGCGCCTGCGTGCCATGGCAGCAGACAAAGTGCTGGAATTTCCTATGATGGCAGTCAACGATGCCATGACCAAACACTTTTTTGATAATCGCTATGGCACAGGACAGTCAACCATTGACGGTATTATCCGTTCTACCAATGTGCTCTTGGCTGGCAAAAATTTTGTGGTTGCCGGTTATGGTTGGTGCGGCCGTGGTTTAGCAATGCGTGCCCGCGGTATGGGCGCCAGTGTTATCGTGACCGAAATCGACCCAATGGTTGCTTTGGAAGCCGTCATGGACGGATTCAGAGTAATGCCGATGGCCGAAGCAGCTCCAATCGGAGACATTTTTATCACCGTCACAGGCGATTTGAACGTCGTTGACGCACACCACTTTGAAGTCATGAAAGATGGAGCTTTGATTGGTAATTCAGGTCATTTCAATGTTGAGATCAACATCCCTGCGCTAGAAAAAATGGCTAAGGGCAAGAGATTGGTGCGACCATTCGTCGAATCCTATGATTTGCCTGATGGACGCACACTCAACATTTTGGGTGAAGGTCGCCTGATCAACCTGGCTGCCGCAGAAGGACACCCCGCTTCGGTGATGGATATGTCTTTTGCCAACCAGGCGCTGAGTGCGGAATTTTTCCTGAAGAACAGGGATAATTTGGAAAAGAAAGTCTACAATGTTCCGGAAGAAATCGATCGCGAGATTGCCAGGCTCAAGCTGGAATCAATGAACGTAAAAATCGATAAACTGACCGATGAACAGCTCAGATATCTGAATTCCTGGCAAGAAGGAACGTAAAAAAACCTTATTTAAAAAAAAGTCTGACTCTCAAGTCAGACTTTTTTGATCAATATTCTCTCTAATTTTCTTCGTCAATACTATCTTCGCTGGGATCGAAGGACTCACCCAGTTGGTCAATGCTGCCTAAACTGCGAACGGTTTCTTCGATTTCCTGGCGGATTTCAGGATTCTGATTGAGGAAATTTTTGGAAGCTTCCCGTCCCTGACCGAGACGCTGGTCTTTGTAGGAGTAGAAGGAGCCTCGTTTTTCAATTACTTCCAGTGTTGTGGCAAGGTCAAGAATGTCGCCGGACTTGGAGATGCCTTCGTTGTACATGATGTCGAATTCAGCTGTGCGGAAAGGTGCGGACACCTTGTTTTTGACCACACGAACGCGCACACGGTTGCCTACGATCTCGGCGCCAACCTTGATCGATTGAACCCTGCGGACATCCAGGCGAACGGACGCGTAAAACTTGAGCGCGTTACCGCCGGTGGTTGTTTCGGGATTGCCGAACATAATACCGATTTTTTGGCGCAGCTGGTTGGTGAAAATCACTGCTGTCTTGGTCTGGTTGATGGCACCGGAGAGTTTGCGCATAGCTTGGGACATCAGGCGGGCCTGGACGCCCATGGTGGCGTCGCCCATATCGCCTTCGATTTCAGAGCGGGGCACCAGGGCGGCAACCGAATCGATCACGACCAGATCAACCGCGCCGGAACGGACGAGGGTCTCAGCAATTTCAAGCGCTTGCTCGCCTGTATCTGGCTGTGAAATCAGCAATTCTTCGATATTAACACCGCAGCGAGCCGCGTATGTAGGATCAAGGGCATGTTCCATATCGATAAAGGCAGCCGTTCCGCCTTGGGCCTGGCACTCTGCTACGATGTGTTGACAAATGGTGGTCTTACCAGAAGATTCAGGACCGTAAATTTCGGTTATGCGAGCCTTTGGGATGCCGCCCACGCCCAGGGCCATATCCAGGGAGAGGGAGCCCGTTGGTATTGCGGCTACCTGCATGTGCGTGGCTTCTCCCAGACGCATGATCGAACCTTCACCATATTTTTTGACGATATCAAGTAAGGCACGGTCGAGCACGGCCTTTTTTGCTTCTTGCATGTTGGGATCTGAGCTATCAGATTTGGTTGATGTCTTTTTCTTGGTTGCCATTTGGACTCCGGTTTCTACTATCTTTGCTTAAATATAGCACAATTGTTCCATTCGTCAAGAGTGCGGGTAGCTATAAAATTTTACGCGCTTCCAGGTAAAAACGCTTGTCTTTGGCATGACCCATCGAAAAAGTTTTTCGGGGCAGCGAACCGTCGACGATCACGGTTTTGAAGAAATTGTTTTTGGTGATGGGAGCAAGGAAAAAACCAAGGTTTTTCTCTTGCCGGGCAAGCTGGTCCAGAATGTCATCACCATGAACGTAATCAATTTCCACGTCTGGATGCTCTTGGAGGTACTTATCCAGAAACTCCTGTAGGTTAGCAACAGAGAGATTGTGCTTGGGTTCAAAAAGGTCGATCAGGAAGTATCCGGAAGAGCTTATGAGCCCGAACCTCTGGGATTTTTCACTTGCTTGAAGGGTCTTGCTTTTCATT
>JAQVUC010000142.1 GCA_028699715.1 Anaerolineaceae bacterium
GACAGGGTAACCAACCTCAGCAATCAAAGCCTTTGCCTCTTCGATGTTTTGCGCCACAAGCGCCCTGGCCACATTGACACCGCAGTCCTGATAAACCTTCTTCATGGCAGATTTGCGTTTGACCTTTTGCATATCCTCGCGGTGAAAGCCAGGGATATTGAAATCACTGCGCAATGCGGCGTCGGTCTCCAACCAGAATTCATTGTGAGATTCCAGACGGTCAATTTTGCCATACTTGTGCGTCAGAAACCCCAAAGCACGTAGCATTTCGTCATAGTTGAGCATGTTTCCTACCCGGTAGTAATCCGCCAGATAAGCCAGAAGCTCAGGGTCAAGTTCGTGATAAGGGGCATCACCAAGACCCAAAACAGTAACACCCAATTTTTTCAGGTGCTTCCAAAATAAGCGGTAATTTGGCGGAAAATGAGGAGATATCGCCACAAAATTCATAATTGCTCCTGTTCAAAGGGAGGAAATAACAAGCCCCAATTATAAACCATGTATTCAAACCGAAAAAAACTTCTGGACTTCAAGGATCCAGGCAGCTTTTTACCTGAATGACACTTTTTCAATTCCGTTTAAACAGCGGAGGTTATACTTAGCAATTCAGATTCGTTAGGGAAGACAAAACAATTTTCAAAACTTCTATGCTCTGCTCATATCGATTTTTCAAGTTGTAAAATGAGAGCTAGAATTGTTTGAGAGGTAATCAGTTGCTTAAATAATTTCCAATAACTTCTGGATGTCCTTGATGAAGGCAACTGTTCCTTGTTCGATGGTGGATGTCAGGGTTTCCAGGTCTGAGAAATCTGGATGTTCGATCAAAACATATTCCAAAATCGAGTCGGCGCCGGCTAATTCCGGCACCAGGCGGTATTTTTCCCAACCACTTTGGCGGATGCGCTGCCAATATTCTAATTGCATCTGCTTGTTGTAAGCCGAAAGCCAGACCTCAAAACGCATTTCTTTGTGAAGAAAAACCAGCGCTATCTTTAAGCCCCGCTGCTTCAGGTCTGCAGGCACAATCGAGAAATAGCTCATATCCATGTAACCTGTATACAGGCTGCCGGGAACACTATAGTCCGGGTAGTTTTTCTGGAAGTGAGTTCTCAGAGAGAGCAGATACTCTAATAAGCCTTTGTAAGCCCGCTGGACTGCGCCCTGCTGCAGTTGTTCCTGATAGATGAGCATGTCTTTTTGAAGTGATGTCATCTCAAGCTCCCTGATGTGCCCCAAAAATACTAGAACCTAACTTAATACAACCGAATCAAAACTTTTGATCTGTCTGCTCATGCATCGGACCGGACACAAAAAAAGCCGGATGGTAAGAAACCTTTCCCTGCGGCATGCTGCCGGTAAAGCTGAGCGCAAAGGAAACCTCTGCTGAAGCCCCCTCGCAATAAAGACCTTCCACATTTTCAAAACCGAACCTGGGGTAATATCGGGAATCTCCAACCAGATAACAGCCACCGGCATTCAAAGCCTTCAATTTGGCCAGCCCCTCCCTGATCAACATACCGCCGATACCCAAGCGCTGGTATTGCGGCAGCACGGATAAGGGTCCCATGGCATACCAATTTTTTGTTCCATCAGAAATTTCAATAGGCGAAAAGGCATTATGCCCCACAATTTGATCATCTAAAAGCGCGACTAAAGAGATGCTCAGCACGCCAGCTGCGCGAAGAGCGTCAATCACAAAATGTTCCGTCTGGTTGCTGTAGTCCTTGTCTGCAAAAGCTTTAGCGGTCAGTTCTCTGATCTCTTCAACGTCAGTGGGCTTTTCTTCTCTGATAGTAATGTTTAGCATAGCTTTTCTCCTTTTGGACCGAAATCTATCACCAAAAAACGGAGTTTTTAAGGCGAGTAGATATGCATAATCATATCGCAATTAAGTCTTTTTGAAATTATCTTAATAATTCACACATTTTGAAGAGTCCGGATGGTTAAACACAGATGACTTGCCTGAAAATTTAAGATTGAAACCCTGTGTAATTTTGCTGAACTCCATCAGAGAAGATTGCCTGATGAAATCCGGTTTCCTTGTTTCCAAGCCTTTGATTAAGAAAAGCTTGAACTTTGTTCATTAGCACATGCGCAGGCTGCAGCGTGCTATAATCCACAGCGCAAAGGAGTCTTGCATGAACGAAAGAGTCATCTTCCCATTTACTGCTGTGGTTGGTCAGGAACGCATGGTGCGCGCCCTGGTCCTAAACGCGGTCGATCCTCGCATCGGCGGCGTTCTCATTCGCGGTGAACGCGGAACAGCCAAATCAACTGCCGCGCGAGCCTTGGCAGACCTCCTCCCGCCGATCCAGGTTGTCCAGGACTGTCGTTTTGGCTGCGACCCAAACAAACCCAACTCCTGGTGCACTGAATGCCAGGAACGCTTCCTGAGCGGTGAAGACCCCCTGCCAGTTGAAGTGCGACCAACTCCTTTTGTAAACCTGCCCGTCTCTGCCACAGAGGACCGCGTAGTGGGCACTTTGGACATCGAACGAGCCATCCAAAAAGGCGAGCGCCATTTTGAACCCGGTGTCCTGGCAGCCGCGAATCGCGGCATGCTTTATATCGACGAAGTTAATTTGCTGGATGACCATGTGGTTGACATCCTGCTGGATTCAGCCGCGATGGGTGTCAACGTGGTTGAACGCGAAGGAATTTCCTTCAGCCACCCGGCCCGTTTTATTCTGGTTGGCACAATGAACCCGGAAGAGGGCGACCTGCGACCACAGTTGCTGGACCGCTTTGCTTTTTCGGTGGAGATCCGTGGAATTTTGGACAAAGGTCAACGCGTGGAGATCATGCGCCGAAGCATCGCTTTTGAAGGCGAGCCCGATGCTTTCAGACAGTATTGGCTGCCGCAGGAGCTGGAGCTTTCCAAGCGAATCGAGCACGCCAGACAATTGGTGGAAGAAGTTACATTCACCCAGCGCGACCTGCTCATCATTGCTGATTTGACTTCATCAATGGAGGTGGACGGGCACCGCTCTGACCTGGTGATCCTGAAGGCCGCCCGGGCGCAAGCCGCTTTTGAAGGACGCACTCGCATCACCCCGCGCGATATCGCTATGGCGGCTGAGTTAGCCCTCCCCCACCGGGTGAAGTCCGGACCCTTCCGCAAAAGTGATGCAGGCATTGAAACACTCAACACAAAAATCAGCGAACTGAAAATGCAAACCACGCTCACGCCAGCTGAAGAAGAGACGGTTGAACGGGAACAAGCTGAGGACGAGAGTAAAAAAAAAGCGACCAGGTAAGTGAAGTTGAGCAAGAAAACAACGATTGGGACTCCGATATCCCCATCGTAGGGGAATCACAACAAAATGTATTTGTCGAATTGAATCCACAGTGGTGGGATGGCGGCAAGATCATCAAACCCGGCGAAACTTTTGAGCCGCGCCAATTGGACACGCCCCTGGACGAGATGGTCCGCAAACAAGGCGGACGCAGATCACAAACAAAATCAAAAACCAAACGGGGGCGCTACATTCAATCCCGACCGTCACCAAGCGATAACAGCGATGTTGCATTTGACGCCACCCTGCGCGCCGCCGCCCCGTACCAACGTGAACGCGAAGACTTAAAAGACGAACGCCAGGTGGCTTTTGCTGTGCGTGGTGATGATTTCCAAAAGAAAGTGCGTGTCCGCAAAACAGCCAACCTGATCTTGTTTTTGGTGGATGGATCCTGGTCCATGGCGGTTTCAGAACGCATGAAAGCCACAAAATCCGCCATCTTGAGCTTGCTGACCGATGCTTACCAGCGCAGGGATCGGGTTGGTCTGGTGGTCTTTCAAAAAGACCGTGCCACCCTGGTGCTGGCCCCAACCAATTCCGTCCTTTTGGCGCAACGGGCGCTTGCCAACATCCCGGTGGGCGGAAAAACACCGCTTTCGGCTGGCTTGCAGATGGCTTACGAAATCCTGCAGCGTGAGAAAATTTTGCATCCGGATGTGCAGCCCCTCTTGATTGTGCTGACCGATGGAGCGGGGAATGTTTCGCTAACACCCGGGCGTCCGGTGGCGGAAGAAATGGCTGAACTGGCAAAAATGTTTGCTAACGAGAAGATCCACAGCGTGGTAGTTAATATGGAGCAGAAAGTTTTTGACAGCGGCCTTGCCCAAACGCTGGCTGAGAACATGAACGCAGTTTGCTATACCATTGAGGACCTGCGGGGTGAAACCTTATAT
>JAQVUC010000143.1 GCA_028699715.1 Anaerolineaceae bacterium
AAATAGTGTTCTGCGGTAAGGTTTATAGTAGGTTATGAAGCGGCGGATAACCGACATTTTTTATAGCCCTCTCAGTACACAATCATTTTTTTCAGACTGTTTGCGATTATACCACCAAAGCAGCCAGTATACCAGACACGGCGGCTTCGACGCTTGCCGGCACAGGCGGATCAGTACAGAGCGCTGGTCCGCTTGACTTTGTATCATCATGTGGTACATCTTATGACAAAGGCCATCAAGCGATATATTGTATCAGTCTATGGAAAAGCCAAGAGATCCACCACTGAACAGACCTTCTGAGCTTTAGAGACAGGGAGGGAGAAAGATGTCATCATACCAGTCCATACTTGACGAGTTGGCAGAACTGCCGGTGCTTGATACACATGAGCACCTGCCAAACGAAGAAGAACGTGTTGCTCAAGAAGTCGACTTCACAACACTTTTCAGTCATTATTGCCGCGATGATCTGATTGCTGCCGGTATGTCTGAGCAGCACCAGGACATCATTTATGGCTCGGCGTCTGTTGCGGAGAAGTGGCAGCTTATGGAACCGCTGCTGCTTGCAACGGGGACATCTGGCTACATGAGGGCTGCTTACCTGGCCATGGATCGTTTTTATGGCATGAAATCATTACGGTCACTGCAAGATGCAGAATTGCTGACAGAGCGCGTCAAGGCAGCCAATAAGCCTGGTTTGTACAATCGCGTGCTGCGCGATGTTTGCCACATCAGACGATCGATGAATTATGTTGGAGGTCCGGTTGACAGAGAATTTTTCGAGCATGTTCTAAACATTGGCGCATACACCACGATTGGCCATATGCAGGATATCATAGCCTGCGAAAAAGCCTGGGACCGCTCCCTGCCAACCCTGCAGCGCTATGAGCAGGCGTTGCTTGACCATTTGCAGACTTTGGCTGAAGGTGGGTTGAAGGGCTTTAAGATCGGGCAGGCCTATATGCGTCCTCTTGACTTTACAGCGACAACCCAACATGAGGCTGAGCAGGTGTTCAACAGGATTTTCAAGGAAAGCAAGCCCTCAAACAACCGGTCATTAGGTGATCAGGAAAGCAAACCGCTGGAGGATTACCTGACACGGCGAGTCATCGAACTGGCGGGCGACCTCCAATTGCCGGTTGTGATTCATGTCGGCTTCCAGACCTTTCGGAATATGAAGCTGGATGACGCCCGGCCACACCGGCTTTGGGAACTGATCCGCCGGTATCGCAGCGTCAGGTTTTCCATGCTGCACGGCGGCCTTCCCTGGGTTGAGGAAGGAGCCGTCATGGCGCGCCAACTGCCCAACCTGAGCATTGACATGGGCTGGATGCACATCATGTGTCCGGAAATGGCCATAAACGCCCTGAAGTACTATTTTGATATGGTTCCCATGCACAAAGTGATGGGCTTTGGTGGTGATTATCAGGTCGTGGAAAAGGTTTACGGCCATCTGCAGATCGCCAGACAGAACATCGCCATAGCCCTGGCAGAGCGGATGGATCGCCAACAGATGAGTCTGGAGCAAGCCAGACGCTGGTGCCGGGCGCTTGTGCATGATTCAGCCAACAGCTTTTTTCAGCTTCAGCTCAGTCCGATCGAGTAGTCCGGGACAGCTGGCTGGAAACCTTAGAAGTGCATGACCATCATGTCTTCCGGATTGTGCCTGTTCTCCTCCTCCCTTTAGCAACACAGCCGTTGCTCATTCATTTCGCAAGCGATTGCCCTGGTGACAAAGTATAAACCGTAAAACCAAGGTTTTAGATGATATGCCAAATAAATTAATATAATACCCCGAATTATTAGCCAGTTTCGCAAATATGCTTGACAACCCCACCGTGTTAGTCAAGAAATAGCATAGTGGCTCTTTGTGAATGAGCACAAAATTATTAGGAGGCGTATTAATGAAGAAGACAATCGTGCTACTGCTGTCTTTGGTGATGGTCATCGGTATATTCGCTGGTTGCGCCGGAAACCCGACAACCACTCCAACGGATGGCACAACCACAGCGACAACAACTGGATCAACCACCGGTACGGCTGAAAATCCCGATGTAACTGAAAGTGAAACACCCATGAAAATCATCTGGAATCACGGCATCGGCATCGACACCTTGTTCGAAAATCCTCAAAAAGATAACACGCTGATGTTGGCTTCTAAGATGATTTGGGAATCCGCTGCTATCTGGGACGCGAACAAGGGCGAGTACATCCTGACGATCGCTAAGGAATATGGTTCTAATGATGACTACACTGAATTCTGGGTCACCTTCAATGATGGTATTACCTGGCACGATGGTCAGCCAGTCACTGTTGAGGATCTGTATTTTTCCCTCCATGCCGCTATTTTGAATCCTAATTCCCCTGCATCTGGAGGGTTTAAGGATATTATCGGCTTCCAGGACGCTAAGGATGGCATAACTGAAACGGTTACAGGCATTTCTGTCGCTGATGGCAAGCTGACGGTCAAGTTAGCCGAAGGCCAGTGGAATTGGATTAGCAAAATTTTAGGCCTGGACCTGCTGCCTGCTCATTTATTCGAGGGTGTTGCATGGGCCGATATGGACTCTTCCGACTATTTTAAAAAACCTATTGGTTGTGGTCCTTACGTGATTAATGAAGTTAACTTCCCTGATTACTTTACCCTGACCCGGTTCGACGGCTACCATGGTGAACCTGCCGGTATCAAGAATGTTCAGGCGATTCATTTGTCCGGAGAAGCTACGGTTGCTGCTGTTATGGCTGGCTCCATCGATTTTGCGAACCGTACCACCGTTACGTCCAAAGAGGTTGCTGACAGCATTGAACTGATAAACAAGGATGTCACGACTTATGCAATGCCCAGCTATGGCACGCGTTGTTTCTTCTTTAATCTTGGCGACAGAAAAGACGGCGCTGTGAAGGACGACCTGCAGAAGAAGGAAGTTCGCCAGGCTTTTGATATCCTGATGGATGAGATTCAGATTGCAGCCATGAACCAAGGCACGCCTTCCGGCACTTTGGTTAATCCCGTTTCGCTTGAGTACAACGCTAACTGCAGCAGACCCTATGATGTCGCTGCTGCTAAGGCTCTGCTTGATTCTGCTGGCTTCGACTATAACAATGTTTACGATTTTGCCTACTACTACAACGAAGAGGTCACCCATAATGCATTTGCTCTGATCAAGCAGTTATTCGCAGCAGCCGGTGTTCAGGTAAACCCCATTCTGATGGAAGGTAACCTGGCCGACCTGATCTATGTTAGCAAGAACTACGACCTGCTGATGTTGATGGCATCTGCTGACGGCATTTTGATGGCTAAGACATATCAACAAATGGAGAGCACCACCAGCTACACCTTTATGGGCTTACACGAGGAACGCGGTGCTATCTTCGATCCACTCATGGCTGAGTATCGTTCCAACACTGATGCTGCCAAGCGTAAAGAAATTGCTTTGAAGCTGCAGGAACTGAACTTCGAGCACTGCTATGCTCTGTCAGGCTATATGTATACCAACTATGTAGGCGTCAATACCGCTCGCATTTCTGTTCCTGAGGAAGTGTTTGCTGTTGACGGAAACTGGAACTACCAGTGGCACAACTGGAAGATACTTGATTAAATACAACGGGTAACTTTCCGGATGAACGCTAAATTTATGGTGGGCTGCAGCATTGACTGCTGCAGCCCATTTTTTAGATAACTGACCTGAACACGGATGATTGGCCTTTACGCTGCTTGCAGAGGAGATAAACCGTCGATAGCTGATTTTTCACCACTGAGGCAGCCTCAAGGGATTTATTGTCCTATTTGTGTTTTCAGCACAGTTTTCATTCACTTTATCCCCAATACGAAAGAAAGGGGTCTTTCTGTGCTCAAGTACACTTTACGTAAGCTGCTGGTTTTGATTCCCAAACTGCTTACGATAACCATTCTTTTATTCTTTATCCTGGAACTACTTCCCGGCGATGCTTTATCTCGCACCATGAACCCGATGACTTATAATGAGTTGACTGAGATTCAAAGAGAAGAGTACCGGGAAGTATTAGGCTTGAATGATCCGGCGATCATTCGATATTTCCGCTGGCTAGGTGGTGTACTGCAGGGCAATCTGGGTTATTCCACATCCACCAAGCAGCCCATTGCTGAGGTGTTGGCTGCGCGTCTTCCTGCGACCATGGAACTGGCTGCCTATTC
>JAQVUC010000144.1 GCA_028699715.1 Anaerolineaceae bacterium
TAAAGCAATCTTCTTGTCCTTCAGATGGTAATAGCCATCCTTGCCCGCTTTCATTGCCTTGAACTCAATCGGCACCGGTGAGACAGACTTCATAGCCTCAAAGAAGAGGTCGTAATCCCGTACGTTGCCTTCCAGTTCTTTGGCTAGGCTGGGCAGTTCCTTGCCTTCGGTTTGGGAGACATCAAAGACCGGTACCACCCGAAAACGCTTGACCGTCACTTCCTGTTCTTCCATGACTGGATTTCCCTGGCTATCCAAAACGGGCTTCTTTGTCTGGGGATCGATCTTTTCTTTTTCAACCAGGCGTTTCTCCTCAACAGGCGCGATGATACGAATGGCTTTCTCCCCTTTGAGCACTTGCCGCTCAAACCGCTTCTGCCAGGCATGATAACTGGCAACCAGCGAAGCCTCCGGGTTTTGCATCGCAATCAGAACTGTGTTGTTCAGGCTGTAACGATGAAAGCGCGACATGACCTTGAGGTAGTCTGCATACTTTCCGCTGCTGAAGATTTCCTTTATTCCTTCTTCCAGTTTTGCGGTAATCTCATCGAGGGCTTTGTCCTTATCCTTGTCCTTGAAGTCCACTTTCTTTTCCGTAAGACTGAGTTCTGCGTCATAATGAGCATTTCGTTCAAGAATTCCATGTGCCCGGAAAGAATAGACCGCATCCCGATTGAGACCGGTAATGATGATGTGGTCCACCACAGGGATCCCCAGGATTTCCCCAGCTTCCTTGAGCGCTCTGGTTGCTGCAAGGTCCTCATCGCTGGGTGTTAGCTCTCCCGAAGGATGATTGTGACAAAGCAAAACCGAAACAGCCTTGTTCAGGATTGCATTGCGGAAAATCTCCCTTGGGTGAATCACGGAACTGTTGATCGTCCCCACTGAGACCTGCTCATAATCGATGACCCTGTTCTTGGTATTGAGAAAAACCACCACCATCGATTCCTTGTCATGCACCTGGTCAATGACAGTATGCATATAGCCAGCTGCTGCAGACGGGGAACTAAGGATCGGATTATCGCGGGTTAGAGAACTGCTCATGCGGTAGAGATCTAGGAAAGCCTTGTGTTTGGCTTGTTGCCCAGGGGTTTCAAGCAATTGGTAAGCGTTATCCACCAGCGCGGTAAGACCCTTACGCTGGGCATATTCGGTGACTATTGCTTCCTGCACGCCGATGATGCGGGCATAAGCAGCAATATAACGGGTTTCTTCAGCCTGGTTCATGATAGCTCCTCACTTTCCTCAGTTTGTTCAAGCAAGAAGAAGAGCTCAGCTAGAAGCGCGGCGTCTTCATCGCTTTGGGTATAGTCCCGTGGATGCGCTTTGAGGTCGGCAAGGTTTTCTGTGTTGATTTCAACCCCAGTCAGGCTGAAAATTAATTCTTTGATACTCATAGGATCCTCCTTATCTTGCTCATTCAAAATCTTCATTGGGACTTTCTTCAAGGAAATCGTCCTCGAAGAAATCACCCTCAATGGGAGTTTGATCTTTGGGCTTGATGACTTTCCAATAAAAAAGTGCCAAGCCTCCTAGAACTAGAAGAAATGCACCGGCAATCGCCATACCGCTGGTCAAAGGGATGGTAAAAGATGGTTGGTTGACTGGCAGGGATTCTTGTGGAACTGGGGTGGCTTGAGCTGTTGGCGTTGATTCATTTGGTTGCAGAAATGGTGAGAGGGATGGAGATTCTTCAATTTTGACAAAGTTAAGTAGATCTTCTTCATCCACCTCCGTGACCAAATAAACATTCTCGCTCATTTTGCTGCGATCGATAATCAGGTAAAAGATTTTGTCATTGCGCGTTTTAATCACAAAGAATTCTTTCTCTACAGGTTGGGCTGTGATCACGACCGGTGGCTCGAGATATGTGTCGGTGGGTGGTCGGGGTGTTGCTTCTTCAGTCGGCTCTTCGGTAGGCACAGGTGTCATTCCACTTCCCATGGGCAACATAACCAAGCTGTATTCACTGAGGATTGCTCTGCCAGGCAGCATCTCCGCAATCAAACTGCCCTTGGCATCCGTAGGTGGGGCAGGGTCGACCCATTCTTCATCGCAAAGAGAGAATGCCTGGGCAGATTGGGCTGGAATAAGGCTGAATGCAACCATGATAGTAGTCAATAGCAATAGCACGAGGGTTTTGAAATTAGTTTTCATTCTCTTCAAGCTCACTTTCTGGTATCCAGGCATTCACTGGCTCAATTTCTTCAAACGGGTTCTGTTTCAACCGCTTCAACAAGGCATCCAGTTCGGACGGTCTCAGATGCAGGGCGCGTACCGATTTGAGGATTTCACTGTTTTCCAATTCAATTTCCTTTGCATTGAGGGCTTTGAGCCTTTCCTGCAAAGTTTGAATGCGGGTCTCTGTTTTAGTTTTTTCGGTTCTAAGTTGGGTTAAATTCATCTAGTCCTCCTTTACTCGTTGAAATCCGGGGTTCCATACCCGAAGATATAGTGACTATTGACAGGAAAGCTATCGGTATGGACACTGTCCGCCCAATTGCCTTCTATGGTATAGACTGTGCTGCCATCACAGCTCTCAACAATACCGACATGATCAGGGAAGGCATCTCCATCCCAGTTGTAGAATATGATTTCACCAGGGGCGGGGCAATAGCCTCCTTCCTGCCAGAGATTGTTAGATTTGAACCAGGATTCACCAAGGCTACATCCAGCAAACTTGGGGAATAATCCTTCTGAGATCAAACCATTCTGATCAGCAACCCAGGAGACGAATATAGCGCACCATTCTACCCGGTAGGGAAAGCCATACCAGGACCAATAGGGTTCACCACCCACCTGACCGAGTTGAGAACGCGCCACCTCCACCATGCCTTCTGAGCCACGCAAGCTCTCAGCCAATCCTCCAACGATGCTGCCACCCATAAAAGTCGTTGCTGAAAAGGCAAACGAAGCGACTGAACCAACCAGAAGAAGCAGAACCAGAGCGAGGGAGGCATAAAGCGCAGCTCGACTTCTGACATGTAGTGTCGCCTTTTCAACGACCTTTTTAAAACCAAGTTTTGCTGTTTTTTGCGTAGTTGATGTCGTTAATGGAGGGGATGCCCGCAAGGCTTTGGAATATTCCATTTTGATCCGCTGCTTCTGTAGAAAGTGCATCACAGGATTTTTTGATTTATGAGGTGACACCTTGGCTGAATGGGTAATGCCACTTTGTTGTCTCAGGCTTTGGACCTGAAGCTGTTGGGTGGGAATTGACGTTCGAGAAATTGGCCTGGGTTGAACACGCTGGATCAGTGATCCAGTCTTGAACGCGGTACTTTCCGCAGCCTGGAATACATCTTTGGCGCTGTTGAAATCCTTTTGAGAAGACTCCTCAGTTTGATGCCTGGGTTTGAGCAGGGTGGTAGCGACCTGAGCGAAGCGCTTATATTTCTGTGTCGGTTTGCTTTTGTTGAATTTCAGCGAGGATGATGGTTTTTTTTCCCCCTTCTCAAAACGTAAGCTCGAGGGGTTCACTGTTAATCCGTTTTCTTGAATTTCACCTGCAGACTCTGTTATTTTGGTTTCCTGAGTGATGAATTTTCTACTTCGCTTTTGAGAAAGATTCTTTATTTGAGCTGGTGGAGAAGGCACAGCTGAGAGGGGTTGATTTAATGATTCTGTAACAGTCCTGTTCTTAACTGTCTCTGGAATCGATTCATTATTCTTGTGGGCAGCTTCAGTAATGACCTTCCCCGCCTTCAAATCAGCGTTGTATTGATAGGTAGCCTTGAGTCTGGATTGTGATTTCTTTTGCATGTTCAAGCCCCTTTCCGCTCTAGACCTCATCCGGTTTGGTGGTCATGATTTGATAGAGCTTGGTGTCTTTCGGGAAATGATCACTGAAAGGAATGATGGTATTGCCATAAAAAAGCAGACCCTGACCTTCGCCGCTATGCGTGACATAAGACAACTGGTCTTTTGAAATGTTCAGGTGTTTTGCTAAGATTTCCTGATCCCCACTGGCCTGGTTGAGCATGTAAATGAAATCCGAGTTATCGAGAATATTCTCAATCTCCCTGGAAGCCAAAAGGTCTTTCACGTTTTGGGTGATGGCAGTTGGAATACCACCCCATTTGCGGAAACGTTTCCAAATCTCCACTGAATAGGCAGCGGTTTGCTCCTCCCTGAGCATCAGGTGGAACTCATCC
>JAQVUC010000145.1 GCA_028699715.1 Anaerolineaceae bacterium
CTCCTTCAAGGACACTTTTTCGGAGTAGTTCTTCATTGCTCATTTCGATAGTCCTTTTCATAGCTCCTAATAGTAATTAGGACATTTCTATTTTGCTACTTTAGGACATTATCATGTTGCTCTTACATTTTCTTGATCCTTGGGCTTTTGGCACAGGTTCCATGCTATAATTTTTATTCTTTGAAAGAGTAGATTAATGTTTAAATGAATCAATTGACCAGTTTAAAACCAATCAATTACCTCATGATCGGTCATGTTACCGCTGACATTCAGAGGGACAAATCCATCAAGTTAGGCGGAACTGCGAGTTTTTCTGGTCTCACCGCTCATCAACTGGGTCATCAAGTTGGTGTCGTTACCAGCTGCGGGAAAGATTTGGATTTAACTGCCTTGGATGCGCTTCAAATCCTCAATCAAAACCAAACCGTTTCCACCAGTTTTGAAAACATCTCAACGCCTGAAGGACGGATTCAATTCTGCTATAGCCAGGCACCTCTGTTAACTTCTTCGGACATTCCAAGTCTTTGGAGGCAAGCTCCGATTGTGCACCTGGGACCAATTATCTCGGAAATTTCAGCAGACTTGTTTGATTTTTTTCCGGACAGCCTGATTTGCCTGACTCCCCAGGGGATGCTGCGTTCAGTCGATCAGGGCGGAAAAGTGAGTTTTTCTGACTGGTTGGAAAAAGAAACCCTGCTACCCAAAGCGCACGCGGTGGTACTTTCTTTCGAAGATTTACAAAGTGATGAACGACTTATTGAGGAATTTGCCGGTTTATGCAAATTACTTGTGGTCACTGAAAACAGAGAGGGTGCCCGGGTTTATTGGAAAAATGACGTCCGCAATTTCAAAGCTCCGCAAAGGGACCTTGTTGACGATACTGGCGCGGGAGATATTTTTGCCGCTTGCTTCTTCCATCGTCTTTATGCAACCCGCGACCCCTGGGAAGCCGCCCGCTTTGCGGTAGAACTTGCAGCCAATTCTGTAACACGCAGATACACTGAAAGCATGCCGACCCCAACCGAAATTGAATTAGCCAAAATACAAATCGTTTAACAGGATAGCATGGGCAAGATATACACGATCGTAAATCAAAAAGGTGGGGTTGGAAAAACTACAACAACCATTAACCTTGGCGCCTATTTGGGCTACTTTGGTCAGAAAATCCTTCTGGTCGATTTGGACCCCCAAGCTAACGCGACCTCATGCCTGGGTGTTGAACACAATAAAATTCAAACTGGTACGTATGAAGTTTTGATCGGGCTCAAACGGGCAGGCGAAGCGATTTTGCGCAACGGGACCTTCAAGATCGACCTGATGCCATCTTCACCTAATTTGTCCGGCGCAGAAATTGAATTGATAGAACTGCCCTCCCGCGACCGCCGCCTGCGAGATAGCATCGAGTCCCTCAGCTCGCAATATGATTACATCCTGATTGACTGCCCTCCCTCTTTGGGATTGCTGACGCTGAATGGCCTGATTGCGGCCAGAGACGGCATCATCATTCCAGTGCAAACTGAATACCTTGCCCTGGAAGGTCTGGGGCAGTTGACCAAAACCCTGGATAGAATCAAAAGCAAACTCTTCCCTGATCTTGAGATCCGGGGGGTTTTATTGACCATGTTTGATGGACGTACAAATTTATCAACTGATGTCATGGCAGAAGTCCAAAAATTTTTCCCTGACAAAGTTTTCCAAAGTTATATTCCCCGCAATGTGCGCCTGGCAGAAGCTCCCTCCTTTGGCATGCCCATCTCGATTTATGCCCCCTCTTCAACAGGAGCTCAAGCCTACCAACAGTTGGCCTTGGAATTGATGAAAGGTGATGGGGTTACACTCGACCCCAGTGAGGAGCAATAATGGCAAAGAAAAGTGGTTTGGGTCGCGGCCTGGATGCCTTGATTCCGGGCTGGCAGGAGACAAGTCCTGCTCCTTCATCTGAAAATGTTATTCAGGTGCCTGTAAGCAACATCAGTCCTAATCCCCAACAGCCTCGCAAGCAATTTGATGATGAGCAGCTGGAGGATCTTGCCAGTTCCATTCGCGAACACGGCATTATCCAGCCTTTGATTTTGATTCAAGGAAGTTCTTCGAACCGCTATGCTTTGATTGCCGGAGAAAGGCGTTTACGCGCTGCCAAATTGGCCGGATTGACCGAGGTCCCTGCCATCGTGCGGACAGTCACGGAACAGGAACAACTTGAATTTGCGATTATCGAAAACGTCCAACGCGAAGACCTCAACCCACTGGAACGCGCCCGCGCTTATCAAAGTTTGCTTGAAAGTTTTTCCTTGACTCACGATGACATCGCCCGCCGGGTTGGAAAAAGCCGGGTTTCGGTTACCAACACGCTTCGTTTGCTCAATTTACCTGCTGTCGCCCAAGAAGCCTTGCTCAACGGCGAAGTCAGTGAAGGTCATGCCCGCGCTTTGCTTGGTCTACCTAACACGCGCTCAATCGAGGCCGCTTTGGACAGCGTGCTTTCGCTCAACCTCAATGTCCGCCAAACAGAAGCGCTTGTTAATAAATTGGTAGGCAAAGTATCAAGGCCTTCGGTCAAAACAACTCGTTCTCCTGAAGTGGAGGACCTGGAAAACCGCTTAAGGCAGTTTTTCCACACCAAAGTCAACCTTAACAAAGGCCCGCGAGGCGGCACAATAAGTATCGCTTTCTATTCTGACGAAGAGTTGAATGCCATCCTGGATGCTTTGGGACTCAATGACTAAAGACCTGCTGCTCCTCAACGCCAGGATCTGGGGCTACCCCACACATCTGGTTGATTCCTTACTGATATCTAAAGGAAAAATCTCGGCCGCGGGAAGTTGGCAGGATTTAAAAAAAGTTGCCAAAAGCGGAACACGAGAACTGGATCTGAACGGCAGAACTGTTTGGCCTGGCTTGTGTGACTTTCATCTGCACTTACAAAACTTGTCAGACCAACTCAGCGCCGTGCATTGCGAGACAGACAGTCTGCAGGAATGTCTGCATCGCCTCGCGCGGCGGGCTGACGAGACCCCTGCCGGGCAATGGATCATCGGTTACGGTTGGAACCACAACGCCTGGCAACCTGCCGAATATGGCAGCGCTGCCGATTTGGACACTGTCAGCACCCGCCATCCCATGCTGCTGCATGCCAAATCCCTCCACGCCTCCTGGGTAAACACCACTGCGCTAAAACTGGCTGGCATTGATGCCAACACCACCGACCCCGAAAAAGGCATCATTATGCGTGACAGCACCGGCAAGCCAAGTGGTATTTTGCTGGAATACGCCACGCTTCTGGTAGAAAAGCATCTTCCAAAACCAAGCCATGAAGATACCGCCACGAAAATTTTTAACACACAAAAATATCTGCATGAAATGGGCCTCACTGCCGTGCACGATTTTGACCGCTGGCAATCTGCCGAAGCTTTGTTGCTTTTGGCAGAGCGGGGTGATCTGAAACTTCGGGTTAGCAAAAACCTGCCCTCTGAAGACTTGGACCGCGTCCTGACTGAAAACTGGCGCCAAAAACTCCAAAAACCTCCCTTCCTCAAAGCGGGTTGGATCAAAACCTTTGCTGACGGTGCTTTGGGTCCACAAAGCGCTGCCATGTTGGAAGCTTATGAAAACGGTCAGGAAGTTGGCATGCTGCTGCTCTCAGCTGGACAATTGGCTGACCTGGGTATAAAAGCTGCCCAGGCTGGCTGGCCCATCTCAGTTCACGCCATCGGAGACAGGGCAGTACGGGAAATGCTGGATGGCTTCCAAATCCTGCGCGAGTACGAAAAAAAGCAAGGCCTTCCGCCTCTTCCTCACCGCATCGAACATGTCCAACTGATCCATCCCGATGACCTTGCCAGGATGGCAGCTTTGGGCATTATTGCTTCGGTTCAACCCATCCATGCTCCTTCAGACATGTACACCGCGCAACGGCATTGGGGAGCTCGCAGCCAGTTTGCCTACGCTTACAATAGTATGCTTGACAATCGTGTAGAGCTGCGTTTTGGTTCAGACGCTCCAGTCGAATCCGCCAATCCATTTATGGGCATCCATGCGGCAGTGACCCGCAGGCGCCAGGATGGACAACCTGGACCAAACGGGTGGTATCCTGAACAAAGGGTAACTCTCGAAAAAGCTCTGCTCGCTTATTCCCAGCCC
>JAQVUC010000146.1:0-3039 GCA_028699715.1 Anaerolineaceae bacterium
TTATTGGAAATCATTTTCGAAAGGCTTTCGGCTGCGTTGTGAGAGCGCTGACTTTGCACAAAAGCAACTGTGCTGGCCAGGAGTACTAAAGATACAATGATAATGACAGTCAGATAGTCTGGCTGCGGCGCCAAGACAACGTCTGTGAAATAAGTGATTGCGGCAATCAGAAGCAAAATGATGTTAAAAGGGTTAATAACTGCTTCCCTCAGCCTGTGTAGCGTCGTGTTTTTACTACTTGCGGTGATGATATTTTTACCGAACTCACTCTGTCTGTTTTCAACTTCTTCATCACTCAGACCATCCTGCGTTGTGGACAGACGCGCAAACAACTCTTCTGTCGGAAGGAATGCATAATTTCGAAGAGTTTCTTCAAATTCATAATTATTTTTTTGGTTTCGCCCATTAAGGTTTTTTCTATTCATAAATTTCGTTAGAGTCTTTCCCTTCATATTTTAGAATTGCAAAATGAAGATATATTCAGGCGACAAAAAGGCTGCCCTGAAATACGCCACTTAATGTTCGCAACTGTAAGCCTACACCCTAAACGAGCAATGGACATATTCCGAAAGATCACTAATAAATCAGTGTGTGTTTCAGTACAGAGCGTTTTAAGAGTTGTTAACCTGCTTAGATAGTTCATAGGTTAACTCCCTTTAAATTATTTCCTCAATTAGTTTAGCGGTCTACTTGCAAACTGTCAATCAATATATCTTCGGTGGTTTCTGTTTCAAATTTGACTAAATACCAAAAAAAAGAGAGAGTTCCTGCCATAATTGGGATAGCGACATCACAAGGAGGAACTCTCAATGACAGAACTAGCTGTCGAAATAATTATACAAGTAAAGTTAGGCGAGTTTAGCAAAGTAATAACGGAATTTATCCCAATCAACGCCTTGATGGCTGGGGTAAACAAGCTGGAGCAGGGATGTCAACAAGCCATCGCCTCCACTGTGTTGGAAGTGACAGAGCGGTCCATCCACAGCCAGATACCAAAGAGCTGGAAAAACCTAGGGACTGCCAAACGGAGTGTGCTCACTGAAAGTGGCTTAATTTGTTTCAAACGACACATCTATGAGGACGACGAAAAACAAAGGCAAAAGCCGTTGGACGAATTGTTGAATGTCCAACCCTATGAACGCAACAGCAAAAAGGTGGAAGCAATGATCGCCAGTCTGGCAACGGAGATCAGTTATCGACAAACTGCGAACTTGAGTGGGTATATATTGAATGACCCAATCAGTGCCAGTACTGTGGGTCGGATCTGCGAGCGGGTGGGGGAGAAGATCCAGGCGATGGAGAGCCATGAAATATTCGAGGAGCCGGTCATGGGAGCTTGTTCTGCAGATGTCTTGTATTGTGAAACAGACGGGGTATACATTCATCTTCAAGGAGAGAGACAGAAGAAAACCGAAGTCAAAGTCGGAATGTTTTATACAGGCAAAAGCTGGATTGGACAGAATCGTTATCGCTGTACAGACAAGCTAACCACCTGTCAGTTAGGGTTGTCCAGTAGCGCCTGGCAGAATCATCTCCGGGAATTAGCCTATCGGAACTACGATTTCGATCGAATCCGCCTGGCGGTGGTGGGAGGAGACGGAGCTGAATGGGTCCGCAATAGTTTTGAAGGTCTTGGCAAACCCACAATCCATCTGCTGGATCGCTTCCATGTGGTTCGCTGTCTGAAACGAGGTTTTGGTTCGGTATTGGATATCAATGAGTTGAAGATGGACCTGTTTAGCAGAGGTTTTGGAGCGATAGAGAAGAGACTCAAAGATGCGATTATTCCTGATGCATGTCCATTCCGGGATAGACAAATAGAGAGCTACAAATATCTCAAAACTCATCAGAACATCCTGACTGATTTGGATAAACGAAGCCTGGATGGCTTTGAATTCTCAAATCTTGGGTCGATGGAAGGCAACGTGGACAAATTGGTCCGACAGCGGATGAAAGGACGAGGGATGTCCTGGTCAATACGGGGAGCCAGAAGCCTTCTGGCTGTAATCCGACACAAAGAGCTGATAAAAAGCCAGGCCTTTGCTCAGATAGGACACGTTGAGGTACGCACGCTTCCCAGGGCAAAAGCGCCTAAGAAAACCGCTCCAGAATGGGTCGCAAACACCTACTCAATTCCAGTATTCAGGATATCTGCGGAATCAAATACTTGGGTACAATTGCTCAAAAGCCGTCTCAATGACAGCCTCTCGATCAACACTTTTTTCTAAGTCTAGTCAAAAGTGAAACAGTAACGCAGGCTGCGGGAGTTTTCACATCAGTGTAATCTTGTCGAAGGGTCCTGTAGAAAGCATCTAGCCATGTGAGAAAACCGTAGTTTTTTGCTGATTGGGCATTTTTTCGTTGACGTCTGAAATAAACCCTGCTATCATCAATTTAATTATGACTCCCGAAACAAGATCCAATTGGTTCAAGCGCCTGATGTCAAGGTTGCGACTTGAATCACGCTGGTTGGCCCCCGGAACCGGTTATAAGCGCTGGTTGGGGCTGACTATAATAGGTGCCATGCTGTTGGGTTTAGGGCTGGCTGTCGTCATTTTAGATTATTACCGCTCGACCGGCAGCGAACTGCTTACACCCATCCTTGCCGTTCTTTCTCTGCGCTTTCTGGACCGTCCGATCCGGTTTCTGCTTTTCGGAGGGTTAGGCTTAATCCTGATTTTGATTGGGATCTGGGGCGCGAACCGTGCGCTGCTCAAACCTTTTGAAACAGGTGGAAAGCCAGTCTGGGACACGCTTCAAAATTATCGTCAGCGGGAGAAAGGCATCAAAGTGGTTGTGATCGGTGGTGGGCATGGGCTTGCGGCGTTGTTGCGCGGCATAAAAGCATATACCCATAACATCACGGCAATCGTAACGGTGGCAGATGATGGCGGGTCGTCTGGAGAACTGCGGCGAGACCTGGGGGTTTTACCCCCGGGTGATATTCGCAATTGCTTGTCCGCTTTGAGCAGCGATGAAGCGCTGCTTTCTCAGGTCTTTCAGTACCGTTTTCATACAGGATCTGGTCTGGAAGGACAT
>JAQVUC010000146.1:3049-4100 GCA_028699715.1 Anaerolineaceae bacterium
GGCAATCTTTTAATTACTGCGATGGGTGAAATCACCGGCAGTTTCGAAGAGGCGGTGGCAGAATCAGGGAGAGTATTGGCCATCTACGGGCAGGTGTTGCCTTCCACGCTGACAAACCTTCAACTTATCGGGGAAATACAGGAAAGCCCTGAGGAAGAAATCAGGGTTGTGCGCGGTGAATCCGAAATCACCGAAGCGCCTGGCAAAGTACAGAAAGTCTGGTTGGAACCCGATGGCGCTTTGGCCTACCCTCCTACTATTCAGGCAATTCTGAATGCCGATCTGATCCTGATCGGTCCCGGAAGTTTGTATACGAGCATTCTTCCGAACCTGTTGGTCAAAGATCTGACGGAAGCCATTCAGGCAAGCAAAGCAGAGACATATTTTATTTGTAACGTAGCCACTCAACGAGGCGAAACTGATGGCTTCAATGCCTCAGATCATGTGGCTGTGCTCGAACAACACGTTCAAAAGCAAATTTTTAATCTGGTCCTCTGTAATCGCAACTTCAAAGGTGAGTTGGGGCAGGGCACTGAATGGGTCGTGGCAGACAAGAAATTGCACGAAAATTATCGTGTCTACGAAGCCGACCTGGTGGACGACCTTTATCCCTGGCGGCACAGTTCCAAAAAGCTTGCTAAAGCCGTCATCAGCCTGTACGAAGAGAGGACCGGACCACTAAATTATTAATGGTTTATACAAGTTTTTAACAGTAAGCATGTATATTCGTCTATAATTAACCTTGGAATTGAAAACGATTCTGAATATCTACACCTGTCGCAGGTGAGAAAAAATTACAAACATGGAGGATGTTATGAAAACTCAAGTTGGTATTAATGGTTTTGGACGCATTGGGCGCCTGGTTTTAAAAGCGATTATGGAACGTGCCGACGACACTCTCGAAGTTGTCGCCATCAATGACCTGGTCGACCCTAAACAGAATGCCCATCTATTTAAGTATGATTCCACTTACGGAATCTTCCCAGGGGAAGTCAAAGTAAACGAAGCGAATAATATCGTGATTGACGGGAAAGAAATCAAAGTATTCAGT
>JAQVUC010000147.1 GCA_028699715.1 Anaerolineaceae bacterium
CACAACCTGCACATCAACCTTGATCAGGCTTGTACCGCCAACCCGGCGAAATGCCCGTTCTTCCAGAGCCCGCAGGAACTTTGCCTGCAAATCCATCGGCATCGATGAAATTTCATCGAGGAAAAGGACGCCTTCGTCAGCGATTTCCATCAGCCCGTTGCGGCGGTGGGTCGCGCCGGTGAAGGCTCCGGATTCGTGCCCAAATAACTCGGATTCAAACATGGTTGGCTGGATTGCGGGACAGTTGACGTCGATAAAGGGTTTTCCGGCTCTTGGTCCACTTTCATAGATGTAACGGGCAAGGACTTCTTTGCCTGTGCCGGTTGGACCGGTGATCAAGGAAGAAACCGAGGCTTCCGCGGCACGATGAGCCAACTGGATAATAGCTTTCATTCGAGGGGTTTTGCCTACAATGAATTTATCCAGACTGGCTTTTCCGCGCAAGTGATTTAGTTCTCTGCGCATGGCCACAACTTCTGAGGCGCGTTTGACAGACTTTTCCAGCTCGAGCAAGTCAAGCGGCTTTTCCATAAAATCCTGGGCGCCGTTTTTCATTGCCTCCACCGCCATACTCACTTCACCATGGGCGGTAACGATAATGACCTGGGGGCGGCGGGGCATTCTCGAGGTCTCAGTCAGCAGGTGGGGACCGTAGCCATCGGGCAGCCTCACATCCAGGATGATAATGTCGGAGCTGTCCTGGTTGATGATCTTGCGGGCATCAGCCAGGGTACCTGCTTCCAGCACTTCATATCCCTTGGAACGGAGAAATTCGGAAACCACCATGCGGGCGGTTTCTTCATCATCGACGACTAAGACGGAAGCTGACATAATGACCTCATTCTACTCTTGGTAATAACACGTGGAACATGGTTCCACCTGGAAAACTCTCAACAAAAACATTGCCCTCATGGGCTGAGACGATACGTCTCGTGATGGCCAAACCCAAACCTGTGCCGCTGGCTTTGGTGGTCAGGAAAGGTTCAAAAACATGCTCGACCAGGTCATCCGGTATGCCCGGCCCTGAGTCGGCAATTATAATCTCACATTGGGGAGGGCTTGTTTGCGGATCCGCTAGGCGCATCTTGACATTCAAACTGCCGCCGGTTTCTTCCATAGCCTGGATGGCGTTGCTGATCAGGTTGACAAAGACCTGCTCGATGGCGCGCGGATCGGCTTTGACTAACAGTTTTTCAGGCGGACTTGAAAAGTTATAGTTGATGTTTAACCGGGTCATTCGAGGGCCCCAGCGGTCGAGAATTGACGGAATCATTTCAGCCAAGTCTACCGGTTGAATCTGGTATTCAACGGGTTTGGAGAATGTCAGGGTGGATTTGACTAAATGCGTTAAGCGTTGACAGTCATTTTGAAGGCGGTCGACAAGGCCGGAGTAAGGCGCGTCCGGACCCATCTGCAAGCCAATCAACTGTAACCCAGTGGAAATGCTGTTGATCGGATTTTTGACCTCATGGGCAAAAATGGCTGAGACTTCACCCAGGAAGGCACGCTGCTCAAGCTGTTGGGAATGCGCGCGGATCTTCTCACTTTGACTCAAATCTCTTAGCAAAAGCACAATGCTTTTTACTGCTTCACCCTCCAGGACGGGCAAACACAGCACCTGGGCTGGAAAGCTATTGCCACCCCGGTTGTTTAAGTTGAGGTTGTGACCCACGATGGTAGGTATGCCTTGTTGGGCGTTCTTATATAAAGTTGAAAGGGTTTCGTTGCCTATCAGAACCATTTCAGCCTTCTGCTGGAAAACCTCGCGACTGGCGTAGCCAAGCATGTTTTCAGCAGCGGGATTCAACTCCGAAATTCGAAGATCCGGAGTCAGAATGATGATCCCTTCCGTCATGTTGTCGGTGATGTTCTGTTGAATGTGTGCCAGGTGGCGAATATTTCGAAGAGTCTGACGGGCGTTATCAATAATTGAAAGCTGTTTGATGGCGCTGCTGGCATGAGAGCCAAGCAGAGAGAAATATCTTAAAGTTTCATTGTCAGGCACAGGTCCGGATCCCGCCGCCAGGGCAAGACCAATCAGATTTTCGTTAACAAGGAAGGGGATGCTAACCAGAAAAGCGTAATCAGCTTCTTCAGCTATATCCTCAAGCAGGTTTTGGGCGGGTTTTCCCACACGCCAGAGATTGGTGGAATTCAACCGGGTCAGCTGCTCAAGAAAAATGCTTTCAGGAAAGATCGGGTCATTCTCTTCTACCTGAGTCCTTCTCAGACTTTGGCCTGATTTTTGGTAGCTTATGACGGCATCGGCTTCAATCAACTGGCCAATAATTTTGGCGGCAGTTTGGAAGACCGCGGGGATGGAAGTCTGTTCAGAAATCGTCGTCAGCAACTTGAGATTGTCAAAACGATATTCCTGTTCAAGCAGATCCTGTCGGAACAAGTTTTGCTCCTCAGGCGCGGAAAAAACCAAAACGACCACCTGGTTAGTCGCGCTCAGGGAGTGGATTTTGAGATGTTTTGAAAGCAGTTCACCGGAGGCGATCTGCATCATCACTGGCCTGGGCTCACCAGGACTGGGATTAGTATCCGGCTCTTCAGGAATGACAGCTGAAAGCTTCATAGATTGTAAGTCTGTCAGGTCATAGGCGCTGATAATTGAGAAGAGCTTGTTGGCAAAGAGGATTTTGTCCTCTGTTCGCAAGTAGATTAGCGCCGGGTCCGGGATCAGGTCAAGCAGACCCGAATGACATAAAACATTCAAGTCGCTTGCAGAAGCGGAGGATTGGGCACTTTTAGGGAAAGTTTCCACTGGCTATTCCGCGTTCAGGCTTGAGCTTTGGCGTAAGTGAGCCGGCAGGATACCTTCCATCGAGCGGTATTTTGCCACTGTCCGCCTGGCGATGCTGACACCATAGTCTTCCAACATGACTTTAATTTCCGAGTCACTCAAAGGATGGTCTTCTTCTTCGATCATCTCTTTGATCACTGTTCGCAGGGAGAGACTGCGGTCAAAAAATATCGATAAAGGCACAATTTTTCGATTGGGCAGTTGGATCGTTTTGCCCGAGACCGCCCTGGAGATGGTTGATTCGTGCAGCCCTAACTCTTCGGCAATTTTTGCCCTGGTCAGAGATTTCATGTTCTTGTCACCACCAATGATGTAATTTTTCTGCAGGACCACCAATTTTTCCAAAAGCAATTTCATGGCATTGGAACGCTGTTGGATGCACTTGATCAACAAAGAAGCCTTCTCGATATCACCTTTCCAGTCTACTGCCTGATCCTGGCTTACGTTTTTCATTGATTCTTTGAACAATTGATTGACCCGCAAAGTACCCCGCACCGGAAGGATGATTTCAACTACAAGCGGATTCCCTGGTTTGTCATTCAGATAGTAAATCAGGATGTCTGGTTGATGGAAAACTTCAGAAGCGCTGGCATTTGGATTGCGCACATCCCCCCAATGAGCTCTGGCCGGAAATGGGTTCAGATTTTCAATGATGAAGTTTGCCGCGGTCTGGATCTGTTTGGTGCTGGATTTCAGCGCGCGGGCAATTTCAGGGAAGTGATGTTGGCTCATCTGGGGCAGATAGTCTCTGATGATTTCCCGGGTCAGGGGAGGGATCTCCACATTTTCCTCCAGGCTTTCAACCTGAGCCAGCATGGCTTCAGCTGGTGTCGCGGAGCAAACACCGACTGGATCGCATCGTTTTAGTAATTCAATGACTGCTTCAACCTCGCTGGGTAAGCGGTGATGATAACGGGCGACTTCCATAGCTGTGATGGTCAGAAGACCATCTTCGTCCAGATGGTTGAGGATGTAAGCTGCCAAGAGACGATCCTCGACGGCTAAATCACCCGCGGCTTGTTTGAGAACGTAAGTGGGAAGGTCAATCGATTCGGAGATATAGGGCTCATCGGGGACTTCTGTCCCTCCAGTGATGCCGCCGGTGTAAAAATCTTCCCTGGGAGAGATGAAAACAATGGGGTCATCTGAATCTTCCAGCTTGGGCTGGCTGCAGATCGGGCAGGGACCGGTGGGGGGCAAGAGACGTTTACACATGGGACAGCGCCGTTCCTCCACCAATTCGAGTGCTGGATTGGAAGCCAGCTCTGAATCAATTTTTTGTTGCAATTCT
>JAQVUC010000148.1 GCA_028699715.1 Anaerolineaceae bacterium
TGAAGATCAGGTAAACCGGGGTCAAGGAGGTCTTGAGCGGTCCACCGGAGGTCGCCAGGTAAACCTGGTCAAAGACCTGCAGCGTGCCGATGGTCCCCAAAACCACGATCATCATCGTGATTGGTTTCAACAGCGGTCTGGTGACTTTCTTGAACACATCCCGTTTGTTGGCACCTTCGATGGAGGCTGCCTCATACAGAGCCGGGTTGATGTCTTGCAGGGCTGCCAGGTACATGATCATGAAGGTCGGAACCGTGGTGAAAATGTTCTGGAACATGATTGCCATCCACGCGATGCTGGGACCGCGGAAATACCACTGCGATGAGGGGATCTCCCCACCAAATGCTTCCACAATCAGCTGGATCAAGCCTCTCGGATCTCCCAGCCAGGCAATTGGTGTGAAATCAATCCCAACCCAGCCCAAAACCGATTGCAGGAAGAAGTTCAGATAGCCGTTCTTCAGGTACAACCAAATGAAAATCAAGGTGATCACCACCGATGAGGTGACACTGGGAGCATAGAAGACCGTTCGGAAAAATTGCTTGAATTTGACCGGCGCGTTCAAGAGCGTTGCCATGCGCAGAGCCAAAATTGTCTGCACGGGCACAACAATGGCTGCATACCAAAGCACGTTATAGAGTGCTTGCAAAAAGTCGCGCTTTGTGGAATCGGTAAAGCCGGCAAAAGCTTCTTTATAGTTATCCAGACCAATCCATTCAGGCCTGGTGAAAATATCATACTTGTTGAACGAGATATAGAGCGCGAACAAGATGACGCCCACGGTAAAAGTAAGCGTGACAATTAAATATGGCGCAAGGAAGGCATACCCGGTCAGGAATTCTTTTCGCTTTCGTTCATCAGGCCAAACTTTTTTGACCTCTCTGGCTATGAAAGAACCTCCAATGATCGCGAGGATTGTGATCACAGCCATAAAAGGCATAGCGGTTGCCCTGACTTCTGAAAAATAAGTCTTTACAGAGGCCATCACCCTTGCTCCACCCATGGTGGGAGCATTCAGTAAGGCGATAACTACGATGATAAAGACAACGCCAACAAAAGCGATAATTGCGGGAACGGTTCCTTGCTGAGTGGAGTTTGTTTGTTTGCTTTCCATAACACTCCTCGATTGTTTCCAGGAACTCTACTAACAACTGTGCCTGGGTTTCACTGAAAAAAGTGAAACCCAGGACTTAATCCTTTGAAATGTCACTCTACCCTAAAGGCAGAGAGACTGTTTATTCGCTCAGAACAGTCTGAGCTTCGGTTTGAGCCTGTGCGAAGGCTTCTTCTACAGACTGATCACCAAGGAAGACACGTTCCAAAGCCTGCGAAACGGCATCGTTCACTTTACCGGTGTTGGGACCCCAGAAGGCAACCACAGAATCGGGGAGCAAACCGCCTTGGGCAATAGCCTTGTCATTTTCGTCCACAATCAGGTCAGCCTGTTCAGGATGGGTGCTGTAAGCAAAACCAGTCTTCACGATCTCAGCCTGGTTGTCATAACCAGTCACGTAGAACAGGAAGGCCGCTGCGGCACGGGGATATTCGGTAGCAGCGTTGACGCCAATACCGTTGACGAAGATCACGTCAGCTTTCTTGACAGGTCCAGCAGGGATCTCGACAGCTTTCCATTCGACATCCGGGTAGGTGTTTTTCATGGTATTGACCATCCAGCCACCTTCGGTGGTCATGGCAACAGCTTCCAAGCCAATGGCTTCACCGCACCAACCAGTGCTCAGGTCAACCGGGCGAACCAGGCTTCCTTCTTCGAACATATCTGCTACAAAGGTAGCAGCATCGAGAACTTCAGGGCTGTCCAATGTAGCTGTAGTGTAATCATTGGTAGCAAAACTGCCACCGTAAGAGAGCGCGAACGGTATGAAACGAGCCCAGTCTGAGCCCATGCAGAAACCGCCGTAATTGCCTTTCTCGGCAATGGTCTTGGCAGCCGCGCGAACGTCATCCCAGGTCCAATCGGCAGTTGGTTCATCAATGCCTGCATCCGCAAAAGCTTTGGGGATGTAGACCAAGCCAAGTGAACCCCAGTCTTTCGGAAGCGCATAAGTCTTGCCGTTCTGTTGATAAATCGGCATCAAGCTGCTGATGAAGTCATCAGTGCTAACGCCGGCTTCAGCCATCAATTCGTCGAGGGCCAGGATCTGCTCTGAGGGTGCAAAGGCGGTCATCAACTGATCGTCAACATAGAAGACATCAGGTGCGGACCCGCCAGCCATTTGAGCTTTCATTTTGGTCTGGAAGTCAGAAGGAACGGGGGTGTAGTTTACGGTAACACCCGGGCAGATGCTCTTGAAGCGTTCAATGCTGTCGCGATAAACTTGCTGTTCGGCTTCATCACCCCAACCAGAGAAGGTGATCACTGCGCCTTCTTCAACCGCTAAGGGGCAAGCCCCTTGATCGGCGGGTTCTTCAACCACTGGAACTTCAGGGACTTCTGGCTCTGCGGGAGTGCCACAGGCAGCCAGGATCATCGATGCGATGATCAGTAGCGATATTAAACTAAATTTTTTCATCTTTCTCCTCTTTCGAAAATAGGTTTGGTCGTTTTGCGACCGTTTCAAAGGTTAACTTTTTTACTGAGATCTTTATTGTTTTTCGTAAATAATGTCTGCTTTCCTTCATCTACTCCTTTCAAGTTCAGCCTTTGGCTGGCACATAGCCCATGGTAGATTCGCGGATCTCAAGCTTGGGAGCAATCAATTCACATCTTGGTTCCTGGTAAGTACCAGTTTCGAGGTAATCAATTAAACGCTTCATCAGGTTTTCACCGATGGTCGGAATAGGTTGGCTGATACTGGTCAAGGGCGGGTTCAGATAACGAGCGGTTGGGGAATCATCGAAGCCCGTCACTCCGATGTCCCTTCCAGGTTGCAGACCTACGCTTCGGATTGCCTGCATGGCTCCGATGGCCATCATATCGTTCATACACACGATCGCTGTCGGACGGATTTCTTCAGGCAAGTTCAGAAGATGGCTTGTAGCTTCAAAACCCACTTCCAAAGTGCCTTCGCCTCTCATGATCAGGTTTGGGTTTCTCCTCAAGCCGGCTGTAGCCAGACCGGTGAAGTACCCCTCCAGGCGGTTATTACCTACCCGGGAATTTTCCGGCCAGGCCAGGGCAGCGATTTTGCGGTGACCAAGACTGACCAGGTGGTCCATGGCCTGAGCGATGCCATTGCCGCCGTCCACATCCATATAAGGGAAGGATTGGTCGTGATCATCCAGACGGCCAAAACCGACAAAGGGGATCTTGTTTTCTAATAAATAAGGCACCGAAGATTCATCGTAATTCAATCGGGAGAGGATGAAGCCGTCCACCCTGCCCGTGTTGTATAGCTGTTGATAGACCTGAAGCATCCTTGCGTCATCCGCGTGAAAGGGGAAACAAAGCATGTAGTAACCCTTTTCTTCAGCTGCCCGAAACATGCTGTGTAAAAAGGAATCGAGAATCGGGTTGGTTTGCTCAGGCGGAGAAGGTTCCCAGGTGTAACCGATGGTGTTACTGCGCTGGCGGCGTAAGCTGCGTCCCCTATAATTGGGCGTGTAATTTAAATCAGCAATGACTTGCCAAATTCGTTTTTCAGTTTCTGGTGATACATTGGCCTTGTTGTTGATGACTTTGGAGACAGTTTGGTAGCTGACTCCGGCTTCGGCCGCCACTTCTTTTAGGGTAACAGACTTGAACATAATTCAGCTTCACCTCTCTAAGCGAACGTTCGCCTTAAGAATACAACTTTTTTAAGCGAATGTCAAGCATTAACAGGCATTAACAGGAAGTTAATTCCCCGAATTGCAAAATCCACTGCTAGCACCGGCCTGCCCCATGGTATATCTTTCGTATGCCGGATTGCGTACTCCAATCCGGCTCATGTAAGTGTCCGGGTAGATACCGTCTTGAATGTCAAGGGTTGAAGCAGAATTGGTTGCCATAATCCGGGTCAAATGGCTTTCCAGACTTCAGCACTCCATAGGCCAGGTGCAGCAATTTTTTCATGGCAGCCACAATCACCTCCATGTTGGCATGTCCGCTGGCCAACATACGTCTTTTCAGATCCATCACAATCGGGTTGTGTTCTG
>JAQVUC010000149.1 GCA_028699715.1 Anaerolineaceae bacterium
CAATGGTGCCCCGCGCCGCATTCTCAGAAAAGACCTTTATGAATTTTTGGGAATGAGCGAAAAACAGGTGGAGGGTAATAATGAATAACAAAACCAAAGCAAACTTCAAGCAAACCTCAAGCAAACCTCAAGCAGATGCTCAAGCAACATTTCAAGCTTGCTTGAACTCTGGTGATGAAAAAGAACGCAGACCAGCCTTCCTGTTTTATTACAAGGACTGGCTTTCTGACTCAGGAGTGAGCAGATTATCACGAGCTGAGAAGGGGTTTTATATCGACCTTTTATGCTACCTTTTCCAAGAGGAAGGTTATCTGTACACCCCTGAAAAACTGGAGGATGGAGATATACTGGAGATGATGAATGTATCCAAACAAGAGGGAGAAAAGGTTATCAATAAACTATTGAGAGTTAAATGCTTATATAGGAACGAGCAAGGCTATATTTACAATAAAAGGATGGTGAGAGAGATTGAAATTTATAAAGCAAAACAGGAAGCTGGCCGCAAAGGAGGAAGGCAAGCAAGAGCCAACGAAAGGGCAAGCAAAGCTTCAAGCAAAACTCAAGCAAAACTCAAGCAAGCTTCAAGCAAAACCCAAGCAGGCAGTGAAGCAGACGCTCAAGCAAAATCCAACATTGCAGTTGCAGTTGCAGTTGCAGATATTAAGAACTCTCTCTCTACCGCGCGTGCGCGCGAAAAGGGAGAAAATCCAGAAACTGGATTGCCGGATTATCACATCGAACCACCGCCGGGGATGCCCAAAAGCCTTGAGGAGGCAATCACGATGGCTGAGATGGCAGGAGTCCCTGCAAGCTTCACCACGGACTTTGCATACCCGAAGCTTCTTGCTTGCGGGTATCGGGATGGGAATAACCCCATACGCAACTTTGGGCAATGGACAAAGGTGTATCACTCGAACTGGCAGAATCTTGAGAAGCGCAGGGATGCAGAGAAAGCTGAGCGAGCCAAGCCGCAGGCGATAAAATCGAGAGGGCACCTCTTTGACGAGACGCCAACAAAAGAATTCAAATTTTAACCAAAGGTAAAAATGAATACTACAAAAAGTTTAGAAGAGATTATGGCCAGCGTGGCTCGGCAGATTAAACCGCAGCTTGTGAGTGATGCGGAAAAAGAAACCCTTGAAGCTGAGCGTCGCAAAGAAGAGCGGAAAGACTGGGCTGCCCAAGAGTACAAAAAACTGGAAGCTCCCTTGCGGCTCCGAAGACAATCGGACAACCTGCGCCATGACGGCGATTGGGGCTCTGCTCTGGGTGCGCTCAAGCAAAAACTTGGAAAGGGAGGAGTCTTTGTTTTGCGGGGGCCGAGCGGCACGGGCAAGAGTCAAATGGCGCATGAGCTTTGCAAGTTTGCAATTTTAGACAAGGGTATGACAGCCAGATTTACCTCTTTTGCCACAATCCAGCTTTTACTCAAAAGCTCTTTTCGTGACAGGTCGGATACAAGCGAGTTTGATATTATCAAAGGTCTTTTAAAGCCAGAACTCCTTGTGATAGATGAGTTTGACTGGTGTCCGCTGGGAGATAAAACCGTGACTGAAAACTACTGGCAGAACATTGCTTACTACATCATAAACGAGCGATGGGGTGATGCGAAAGACACAATCCTCACGTCAAATAAAACGGCGCAAGAGTTTGATAGAGAAACACTTGCAACAGTGAAAACAAGAATCAGCCAGACTGGTGGGGTTATTACAACCGAGGGATGGACAAACTGGAGGCTGAAATGAGAGACAATCTTTACACAATTGGTTATCAGGGCAGAACGCTTGCGCAGCTCATTCAAACGCTGCATGAAAACGCTATTACCCTGCTCTGCGACGTGCGCAAGAACGCTATATCCCGCAAGCCTGGGTTTTCTAAGGCGGTGTTACAGAGTGCCTTAGAAGCGGCTGGCATCCGGTATGTTCACCTTCCCGAACTGGGAACTGACTCAAAAGACAGACCACCCGCAGGTGATAACAGCTATTTAACCATTGCTTTTTTCACGAAATACATGTTGCAATTAAGAGAAGAACCAAAAAAACAGGAAGCCTTGCAACATATTAAGGTTTTAATGTATCGCAACCGAGTGGCCTTAATGTGTTTTGAGAAGAATGTTGAAGAGTGCCACCGCAAGATTATTTTTAACGAAATTTTAGGAACAGGAAAGGAAGAACGACATTTATGAACAATGAAATTGAGCGGCTAAAAGCCGAAAACAAACAACTCAAATCAATAGCTAAAAGCTTTTATGGAATAATTAAAGGTTATTTTACTGAGCTAAGCGGTTATGATGTAACCACTGGCCCTTTGAGCGTCATGCTTGGTTATTTCGATAAGTTTTTTGCCGAAGAAGAGCCAACGCAAAAGAAGGAAGAGCCAACGGAAAAAAAGGAGAAGAATAATGACTAAGCATATACATTTTATCAAAAACGATATTGCCCAGAAAGCCTTGAAGCTTTACGAGCAGGGTGAGCGCATCGGTCTTGTGGAAGACTCTGGCGATGGGAGCTTTTGCATAACCCCCTCCAAATCAGAGCAATGTTTACTTAAATTGATTAAAAAATACAAGACAAGCAGCAATTGTGCTCTGGCAACGCTTGAGAATTGTGGTGGACAAGACTTTGGCTTTGAGATAATAAGATGAAACCACACCACAACCCAAGACTCGCCCAATTCGGGCCACAGCATAGCCAAGGCGGCGTTTTAAATGGCGGGGAGTATAACCGCAGCCGGAGGGCAATCAAAACGCCCCAGAATCAAAATATGAAAGAAGTTTTACTAGCAGGAAACAAATGAAAATGATTTTAGCGATAATGCTTGTTGGTGTTTTAATGCTCCTAGCTCTCACCGTGGGGGTATGGGTGATAGCTGTAATGTGGTTTTTAATCAAAGAACTCACTGGCATTGAAGACCTTAGAGAGCTTATGGACATTTTTACCAATAAATAAAATGGAATTTGATTTTGAACAAATGCAACCGGACTTCGCGGGCGATAACTTTTTTGAGAGTGTGCGCACTGTCTCGCTCAAAGAAATTAGCCCAACACCAATCGTGCATCGTGACAAGGTGCGTGATACCGAGCGCCGAAAACTTAAATTGCTTTCTCGCCGTCACACAGCTCATGATTTTGTGGGGGAGATTACACCTGGTTTTTATATCACTGGGTTTACCATGGGTCAGTTTTCATTGATTGATGTTGTGGCTGCTGTAGTCAAACAGCTAGGACCACTCCATGTTGTTATGAGTACTTGGACGGTTGCGCGCGCTGATTGTACTGAGCTTTTAGACATGCTTAATGACGGTTCATTCAAAAGTTTTCGTCTTTTAATCGACACTACGTTTCAAAAACGGCAGCCAGCTATCACTGATACAATCCGCAAGCAGTTTGGAGCTAGTTCAATCACTGTGACACGCAATCACGCTAAACTCTTGCTTTTGTCAAACGCTCAATATAAAATCTACGGGGAAACGAGCATGAATCTCAATTTTAATCCACGGATGGAGACAGTCTCGCTGAGAGATGATCCAGAGCTTTTTGATTTTTTTCAGGGAGCGATTAATCAAATTTTTAAACATCATGGAGACCAAGAAGGTGAGGACTACCGCAGAGCACTCAGACAGTTTAGCGATTTCAAATTCACAGAGCGTGGCTGATGCGTTTTATTACCAGTCAGTCATAAGTGGCATTCCGGAGATTGACGTGCTCAAAGAGTACGCCAAACGATATCCAGAGTGTGACAGCCTCGCATCTATTAGCAAAGCTAATGATGCCTTTATAATGATAGCTAATCAATCGCCGGATGTTGTCGCTGGGAAGACAATCGCGCGGCTAGCTTATCAAGCTGGCAGAGCTCAACAGATGGGCGATATCGGCTCTTCAATCGCTGCCGTGAGTAAAATTTATGAGGTACATAAAAAGTATACAGACGCCCGGTCTCCACAAATTGACGGGGTTCGTGTTGAGGGATTGTACTGGCCATAAAAACGTACAGGATGAGTTGTAAGCTGCTATCATGGGGCAAGTTAAGAAAGAAGGGGAGGCCCCCTATGGGAACCCTCTATTTGTTTCGGGGCTCTCTTCAGGTACCCGCGAT
>JAQVUC010000150.1 GCA_028699715.1 Anaerolineaceae bacterium
TTTGATCTTATCGCTCATGCTTTCCCTCGCTCTTCAATGGTCCAGTCCAGCCTTGGTCTGACAGCACCAGGGCGGGGTTCCGGCCAATGTGTTCCGGGGGCGCCGCTGGCGTCAACCGAAAAACTTAGAGCCTGGTCGTCCTGGAAATAGCGTTTGATGCGGTAAGAACTGGCATTGATGCCCAAAACAAAGCGGCCTTCGTTGAGCGTAAAGGCAGGAATAACACATCTGCTGGTGTATCGGCCTTGCGGTCGGTAGGCATATTCCCGGAAGAGTTCTTCTGAATCGGTATCAAAGCTGGTGAAAACAGCTTCTCCCCTGGTTGTAAAGAGGTAATAACCTACGCGCAAGCCGGTGATGTCCTCGCTTAACTCGTATTCGATCTCGATCGTGATCGGATCAACTGAGCGGACAGAATCAGATACTTGTCCGCTTTTATCGACGATTCGGATTGCCAGAGGTTTAAAGGGACCGCTGTTGGCTGGAATTTCATCCTCTTCCCAGAAACGCTCGCCCATTTTTGACAGTCCGCGGTTCAGGTAAAAATCAACGGCTTCTGCACTGGGCGCGCGCATCAGCACTTTGCCCTTATCCAGCACGATCGATTCCTGCGTCAGGCGCAAAATGGCCGACATATTGTGGCTGACGAACAAAACGGTACGGCCGGAGTTGGCCACGTCCCCCATTTTGCCAAGACATTTGCGTTGAAAATCGGCATCCCCGACTGCCAAAACCTCGTCCACAACCAAAATTTCCGGTTCCAGGTGGGCTGCCACCGCAAAAGCCAGGCGCAAGTACATGCCGGAAGAATAGCGTTTCACCGGCGTGTCAATAAATTTATCCACTTCAGAAAACGCCACGATCTCGTCAAAACGAGCCGCGATTTCTTTTTTCTGCATCCCTAAAATCGCCCCATTGAGGAAAATGTTTTCTCGGCCAGTCAATTCAGGATGAAAACCGGTGCCAACTTCCAGCAAAGAGCCAACTCTGCCGCGCAGCTCGCCGTAGCCCTCGGTCGGGTCAGTCACGCGAGACAATATTTTCAGCAAGGTGCTCTTCCCGGCGCCATTGCGCCCGATGATGCCCAGCGCCTGACCTTGCTTGACCTCAAAACTCACGTCTCGCAAAGCCCAGATATTCTCATAACGGCGGGCTGGGGCGCCACCCTTGAACCAATTTCCCACTTTGGAAGCCTGATTCACAATAAGATCGCGCAGGGTGTCCTGGCGTTCCTGGAAAGCGCCGATTTTGTAGCGTTTTCCTATGCCATTGACAATGATGGAAGTGTCTTTTTCCATGCTACACCACGTCCGCGAAAGTCTTTTCCATGCGTCGGAAGAAGAACAGCCCGCTCACCAAGAGCACAATAACGGCCACGGCTGAAACCAGCAGGGTCATATCCGGCGGTGCTCCTCCGAACAATGCCCAACGGAAGCCCTGCACCACGCCCACCATCGGGTTGAGGCTGTAAATATAGCGGATGGTGCCCTCAGGTATGATGGTGATGGGGTAGACGATTGGCGTGGCGTACATCCAGATTTGCAGCAGGAAAGGCACGATCTGCTGCACATCCCGGTACTGCACGTTCAAGGCCGAGAGCCACAAACCCACTGCCAAAGCGGCAATCACCGTAAGCAGTGTCAAAGGGAGCAGCCATAAAACGTTCAGCGTTAACGGAATTTTGTAAATTGCCATGGCAACAAAAAGTAAAATCACGGAAATGCCAAAATCCACCAGAACCGCTAAAACGGAGGATAGGGGGATGATCACCCTTGGGAAATAGATTTTTGTGATCAGGTTGGCATTGCCAACGAGGCTGATGCTGCTTTTTTGGAGCGAAAGCTGGAATAAATGCCAGGGCAGCAAAGCCGCCAGGGTGAAAACAGGGTAAGGCAGGTTGCCGGAATCGACTTTGAGCAGGTAACCAAAGACGATCGAAGTAATGGCCGTCGTCAACACGGGTTGAAGAATCGCCCAGGTGATACCCAGCGCGGCTTGTTTGTAGCGCACCTTGATATCCCGCCAGGTCAAAAAGTAAATCAGCTCGCGGTAGTGCCAGAGCTCTTTCAGGTCGATGCCCAGCCAACCTTTGGCCGGCTTGAGGGTGACTACCTGAGCGTTGGCGACTGCTTTAGCCTCTGCCATTCGCCCTTTCATTAGCGTACCATTCGATGGTACGGCGCAGACCATCTTCAAAGTTTGTTTTCGCTTCGAAACCGAAGCGTTCTTTGGCGCGGGTGGTGTCCAGCTTGCGGCGGGGCTGCCCATTGGGTTTGCTGGGATCCCAACAAATTTCGCCTTCAAAGCCAGTCAGCCGGGCAATGAGTTCGGTCAGATCTTTGATCGAAATTTCAAAACTTGAGCCAATATTAACCGGTTCAGAGCTGTTGTAGCGCATGGTTGCCAGGGTGATTCCCTCCGCGGCGTCTTCCACGTAGATAAATTCCCGTGTCGGAGAACCATCACCCCAGGCAATGATTTCTTTGGCGTTCTGTTCTTTGGCTTCCAAGCACTTGCGGATCAAAGCCGGGATGACATGGGAACTGGCTGGGTTGAAGTTGTCTCCCGGACCGTATAAGTTGACCGGCAGCAGGAAAATGGAGTTGTAACCATATTGTTCCCGATAAGCTTGCGATTGAACCAAGAGCATCTTTTTGGCCAGACCATAAGGCGCGTTGGTCTCTTCTGGGTAACCATTCCAGAGATCCTCTTCTTTGAAAGGTACTGGCGTGAACTTTGGGTAAGCGCAAATTGTGCCGATGGCGACGAATTTTTCAACGCCCATCTGCCAGGCATGATGGATCAACTGCACGCCCATCATCAGGTTGTCATAAAAGAATTCGCCGGGTCTCTCGCGGTTGGCACCAATGCCGCCAACTTTCGCCGCCAGATGAATGATCACATCCGGCTTGGCCTCCTCGATCATGCGGACGATATCTTCGCTTTTGACCAGGTCAAACTGGGGATATTCAGGCACAAAAATCTGCTTTGCTCCGTGTTCCTTGAGCTTTTTGATCAGGTGCGTGCCCAAAAAGCCGGCACCACCCGTGACGCAAACGCGTTGATTGGACAGGTCTAATTCCTTATCCATGTTCACCTCGAATTTCATCATTAACTAAGACGGCAGGGTCTTGTGCCGCTTTTGGTAATTGCAGTGCAAGTTTAATGCCCTCGATGCGGATGGTTGGGGCATTAATTTGATCTGTAAGCGTTATTCCCTGCTCCATGCAGGTAAGGCGCACAACCTCAGCCACTTCATCTTCACCGAGGACCCGGACGTATTCATACTCATGCTGGCGTAATTGCTCCAGGCATGCGTTCGTTCGTTCGCGCACAAGGCGGTAAAGATCAAAAGAGTTTTTAATATAATCAACCGTTAGAGCCGCCCGGAGAGCGATCCCTTCCGGCGTGATGATATAGCGCAATTTCTTGCGCTGCGCCCGTTTGACCTTGACGTAGCCCTTGGCGATCATGCGTTTCAGGTGCCAGTTGATAGTGCCAACAGCCACACCCAACTCATCTGCCAGGGTAACCTGGTTGATGTCCGGATTAGCCTCGATATGCGTCAGCATCTCCAGCTCGCGGTTGTTTACTTCACTGCTAAGTTCGTTTTCCATATAATTCAGTTTTTGAATTATAAACCCTTCACAGCAAGCGTCAAGTTGAGCTTAGACAGGCTTTTTGGTTCAAAGTCCTAAGGGTTGGATGCTGTCTACGGTAGGATAGCTTGTTATCAAATATTGAAAAGCCGGATTCACCTCGCATTTAAACACACGGGGCGGAAGCGAGATCCTGTCAACGGTGGGATTGCTTGATTGCTAGGTAATGAAAAACTGGATTCAAGGACGGAATCCAGCCTACAAAGGAAAACTACAACGGCATTATTGGTTTATTCATTTTCAAAATGCCGGATTCAAGTGCGGAATCCGGCCTACAAAAGATCGTTGGTATTTTCAGTTTTTGGTCAGGTTCTTGCCCATTTCGAAGGCTTTTTGGTTCAATTCAACAAACTTTGGCTTGACGTTTTCGGCAATGATGCGCTTCCAGTCGATGTTTTCCAGTCCCAGCTCTCGGATCAAGACGCCTAA
>JAQVUC010000151.1 GCA_028699715.1 Anaerolineaceae bacterium
CAACTCTACAAAACTACAAGCCCCCGGAACGCTAACGCGTCCCGGGGGCTTCAGCGTCTCTTGTTTTCTTCCATCATTTTTCTTGGCCGCAAGTCCATCAATTATCGTGACCGCTCTCATCATCGGAGAAGGAGGATCTCATTGGGCTACAGGAAAAGCTTACACTGATGAAAAATAAAACGAGTCAGCTGATCCAAGAACTAAAGGCATCCGACAATGCGAAATGATTTTAATTTGGCAGATTTAACTCGCCCACATTTAAGTGAAGCATTACTAAAAGATCCGTTGACCAAAATTCGCGAGATCGCCCAGCGCAACCTTCAACGTTTAAGGAATTGTTACGAGACAAAACCGTTTAAAAACCGCAAAGAGGAGTTGATTAAGAGGCTTCAGCGTCGTCGCCTATCGAATGAAAGTTTCGATCAGGCTACAGACGTTTTCGGTAGAGAGAGATTGCTATTAAGCCTATATCAAGAGTATTTCGACCGAGAGGATGCAAAAAGTTGGCTTCCACCTTTCGATATCGATATTGCCTGTTCGCTTTTAGGAAACAACGGTTCAAATTGGCATGCTGGACGGAGGAGGCAGATAACTCTTCTTTTTTTCACCCATTTTGATAGCTTGGCGGGCCTCTCTTTCGTTTGCGATCGTCTTTTAGAAGCATACGATTTCTCCAATCCTGGGAGAACGGATAGAGCCTGGACTTGGGAGGCACAGCGCAAGGTTATCTTTAATGTCAATGGCCCGGAAACCATAGCGAAACAAGCCAGAGTTGAAGAGAATTTTCCGCAGTTAATGGAGCGTTTTGAGATCCCTAACAGGGGGCGCTTCGCCGAAAAATTGCGCCAAGTGATGTTATTAAATGCAATAAAAATCGTTCCTATAGGGGAAGTGAGCAAGGAGTTTAAAGAAATCGAAATCCTAAAAGGAGAACGGGTTACCGGTGATCAATTAATGGGAGCAGCTGCGCTAAAAATTATTGTTCAACGTGTGGCTGGAGAGGGCGGAAGAAAATGGACAGGGATGTGGCCACCCTGGATTACGCGTTTCGGCTGTGACCCAAGATATGGTCGAGCAACCATAGAAAGCAATAAATGGTGGGCTTGGGCAACTGATAGCGAACTTCGTCTTGCCCAACAGGGCGTAACTGGACTTACTCTTAAATTTTTTATTAATTTTTTAAAAACCAGCTTGGAAGGGACCGGCAAGTCCGCGCAGTTTAGCCTTCGTGCCCGGTTCTTGATGGCCTTGTTTGAAGCAGGAAAAATTCAAAATGCCCGACTGGTTCTTCATCCATCTCCATATAGGCAATTTCCTCCTGAACACAGAGATCCTTTTAATGTCGCTCGTCTTAGTGGTGCTCCGGATCAAACCAGTATGGTCTGTTTACAGTGCGTGGACGACATATATATTATTGAAGGGACCCATACGTTTGGGCTACGAATGTTTTACAAGAGGTTCCCAATAGATAAATTCTGGGACCAGCCCAAAAAAACATACCACGATAGCGAATTGCGTGTTAGTCCATCTAATTGCCCTATTTTCATCCGGCACACTCAATCAGGAAGTTGGGTCAGCAAATTTTTTCAAAGGATTAGGACAACCTTCCACGTAGAATGGAATGAAATGCGTATGAGGCTTCCATGAGATTTTTCCCCTTGAATCCTCTATTTAATTGGTCTGCAAATAGTGGCGGACTTGCTGTACGATTTTCGGACCCTCGTCGATATAAGAAGGCAAAAGAAGGGAGAGGTGCTGAGGAAGATATTATGGCGTTTATCCGTATGCGTATGCTTGCGGAATGTGGGCAGGCGGAAGTACGAGAAGTCGATAGCGGTATCTTTATCGCATCGGCTGATGCGGTAAGGCTTGACAAGGACACGCGCGAAAGTTTTTGCTTGCCGGCATCATGGCCCGGAGGAATACGGCTGCAGACGCAGAGCGTGCCTCAGTTACTTAACTTTATTGCGAGGCTTGGTTTGGTGAACCCAGGAGCCAGCGTTGACTGGGTCTGGCATTTGAAAGGCCCAATACTCGAAGTTGGTGGTACCAATTATTTGCCTTCTGCGGCTCAGTACGCAGCATTAGTAGCCTATGGTGAATGGCAGAACGCGACTCCCCGAGATGAGGTTAAAAATCTTTGCCTGTTGGCTACGTTGCGCGAAGCGTGGGAGGAAGGTTGCCATATTGATCTTGAGGCCTACAGGGAAACCATTGTGGCACATGCTGAGGAACTGTCTTTGGACGCAAGGGAAGAGATGGAAACAGGTGATCTCATATTGCGCCCCGTCGTGAGTGGTGGTTTCCCTTCACTGGATGCTGGAAGAATTGAAGAACGCATTGGTCAGTTACGGATCGGGCAAGAATGCGCCATACTCAGGGTTGGCAAAACTATCGTTTTACTTGATCCCTTAAAAACTGCGCAGGCTCGTGCAATTGCAGAACACGGGAGGGTACCGAGAGCCCAGAGGGAGGCTTTCGAAAAAAATCCATCAACGTGGCTTGCAGACAATGTATTCCCGGACATAGAAACTGAATTCGGGCCTCGCGTAACCGGGATTGGCGAATGGAAACTTGGTTACCTGGGAGCAAATTGGGAGGAGGGAGAAGACTGGTTTCATAAGCATCCGGAAACCATAAAGAATATTTCGAGGTCAACGCCGGAGGCAGTGGCAAAAAAGGCGGACGAAGACGGTGGCGAGGCTGGAGCCGATGCAAAGGTAGCGGCACCTATTGTGCCACTAATCATTCCAAATGATGAGGAACTCGGTTTTGGCTGGCGGTTTCCTGAGCAATCGGACGAAAACACAAAACCATTTAAAGTAAATTTTGCTCGGTATAGGCGAGAACCGCTACCTCATCAGAAAGATGCCGTTCGTTGGCTGATGGGGCATGCTCGACGTGCTTTACAACGGGTAAGCAGGAGCGATAATAAACCGAACGGTTTTGGCGCAGGTGCACTATTAGCGGACGACATGGGATTAGGCAAGACTTTCAGCGCACTCATTTTTCTCGCTGAATGGTTTGATCTATGGCGGAACATGACGAGCGCAGAACCGCCCGCCGTACTCATTGTTGCACCTCTTTCCTTACTGGAAAACTGGAAGGCAGAAATTGCCAAAAGCTTTTGGCCCAAACATCAGGTCTTTACACGTGTACTTATAGCCCAGTCCGAAGGTGAGCTTGCAAGAGTGCGTCGCAGCCCCGGAAGCCGGGATATAGTGGTGCCACCGGGAGAAGTGAAAAAATATGGTCTTGGTTTTGGAGATGGAACCGATCGGAGTGTGGATTATCCGGGCGGATGTGTTCTTACTACGTATCAGACATTGCGTCAATACCGATTTTCTTTTGCCAAGGCGGATTGGAGCGCGGCTATTTTTGATGAAGCACAGAACATTAAGAATCCAAATGCCTTGCAGACCATATCAGCCAAAGCGCTTAAGGCGATCTTCCGTCTTCCTCTGACAGGCACTCCTGTCGAGAACCACCTGGGTGACTTCTGGTCCATCATTGACACCGCTGAACCAGGTCCGCTTGGATCATTTGTAGAATTTAAACGCAATTGGATCCTTCGCATGGCGCGCGAGAAGGAACATATGGCGCAGATCGGGGAAGAACTCCGCTGTCACGTCGGCAAACTCATGCTCAGGCGCACGAAAGAAGAGCAACTAAAGGGATTGCCGCAGAAAAAAGGAGGAGTGGAACCTATAATTGTCGAAATGACTCCAGAGCAAATAGCTCTCTACAATGCTGTCATTGCCTCCGTCCAAAGAAATGTTGGTGACGATGAAGCTCAAAAAGCCAGCCAACGCCAGAACCGTCAATTGGCGGCACTCTGGCAACTACGTCAAATATCTCTTCATCCTGACCTCCTCGGCGGTGGAATGATTGGTGGCGCGAAAAACTCTAAACTGTCTCGTTCTTTGCTGGAGCGATCTGGTAAACTTAAATGGTTACTGGAATGTCTTGATAGAATAAAGGTTCATGGTGAAAAAACTTTGATATTTTGTGTACAAAAGAA
>JAQVUC010000152.1 GCA_028699715.1 Anaerolineaceae bacterium
CAAGAGTTCAAAGTTTTGCTCATCGAAGTGGAATAAGTTTGTGCGGATTTGATCTCGATGGGGAACAAGTTCTCGCCGTTTTCGACAATCAAATCCACTTCGTTGCCCTGGGAGTCACGCCAGAAATACAAAGGCGGTTCAATGCCGGCGTTGAAGCAGGATTTTATCATTTCCGAGAAAATGAAGGTTTCGAAGATGGCTCCACGCTGGCTGTGAAACTCCAACTCCTTAGCTGAGCGGATATTCAAGAGGTAGCAGAGCAAGCCGGTGTCGAGAAAGTATAGTTTCGGGCTTTTGATCAATCGTTTGTTGAAGTTGCGCAAATGCGGTCGAAGCAGAAAAACGCTGTAACTTGCCAGCAGCAACGACAGCCAGCGTTTGATGGTGACGGGGGAAACCCCGACATCGGAGGCAAGGGAATCCATGTTCAGAAGCTGCCCGCTCCGGCCAGCGGCGAGGCGAAGAAATCTTTCAAATGTGTAGAGATCACTGATATTGATCAAATTGCGGACATCACGCTCGAGGTAGCTTTGCGTGTATTGTGCCAGCCAATTGGTAGGCTCGAGGTTGCGGTCGTAAAGCGGAGGGAATCCCCCTTTGAAGACCTGCTCAAAGGGGGCGGAAGCGTCCGGCGGCGGTTCGATTGGCGATTTATCCAGATTGAACACATCAAGGTTTGCCTTGCCGACCAGCTCCCGATGTGACAGCGGAAGCAGCTTCATGGTCGCGCAACGCCCGGCAAGAGATTGGCTGACAGCCTCTTGCAAATGAAAGTTTTGAGAGCCGGATAAAATATATTCACCCATTATCTTGCGCTCGTCAACAAGCGGCATGATATAGCTGAAAAGCTCAGGAGCCTGCTGCACCTCATCAAGAATAACCGGCTTGCCAAATTGAGCAAGAAAACCGTTGGGATCATCTTTCGCGTATGCGCGCACATCCGGTTTCTCCAAGTTGACATAGGCATAATCCGGAAAAAGTGCCCGGCACAACGTGGTCTTGCCAGATTGACGAGGCCCAGTGACCGCAACAACGGGATATTGACGCGACGCCTCAAGAATAACTGGACTTAAATGACGGTCTATCATGGGAAAATATCCTTGAATCTCATGTTCCTTATAAATATAACATTAAATAATGGATTTGCAAGAAATTCCAAAAAACCATATTCAGCAAGCAGAGTCTGTCTTTGGCTGCAAAACCGTCATTTTTTCCTCCTCTGTTTCTGATGGGGAGGATCGTATCCTGGGCGCTGGACTCGGGTGCAATCTATACGGGGTGTTCTCGTCCAATAAAAATCATAAATATTCAGAGCTATCCCATTACGTCTCAAAAATCGAGGTTCAGTCTGCTCCAGCTGCTGTTCCCCAGCTTTTCTGCTTGTTTGACGGGTTCATCGTCATTCCTTTATCACGATTTTTGTCGTATGCCGTTTCACATCACACGCCGCCTCGACAAAATGCGCCGGCTTCAATGGGCACGACGCACCTGCTGTCTCTAGTATTTGATCAGCAGAGGGTGCGTGCGCGCAAATTTTTCCCTGCTTTAAAAAGCTTTTTGGGCACAGTCAACATAGCCATGATTAATCAGCAGTGTCTCGACTGTTTTTTCGCTGACCTGGAAGTTTTCCGCGGCCTCTTCCTGGGCCGACTCAGAATACTTTCCATTCAGAAAAGCGACAAGCGCATCAATGGGACAAAGAAATTCCGCGGCGAAAGAACGCTGACGTTTTTGCCGCGCGGTCACCAAGTCTGAAGACACCAGCCAGCCTTCTTCCGAAGCACTTGGGGAAATAACATCTCCCAAAAACCGCGCCAATTCAAAGCGCCTGGCGCGCGGATGTCGCTTTCGGCACAATAAAGTCAAGGTGTCCGGGCTATCAGGCCTGCCCAATCCCACGGGCAAGTTTTCAACGGGAAGCCAGTTCTCAAATTGATTTAGAGTTATTCCAAGAATATCCAGCAAGGCCTGGTCAGCGACGCAATCTGTCCTGATGTCATATTTTTTTCGCAGTTGTTTTGCCAAGTTCATTCCCTGTTCCCAGGGTAGTGCTTGCCGAAGGAGCTTCGGCATTTCAAAGTCAGCGGGTCTCACCTGTGGCTTTCCTTGAATTCCGGGCTGTTCCTGAAGACGGGCAATGTCACTGATATTATTGCCAAAAATCGGTGCCATTTCGGACATGGCGGCAGCGCCGGTTGTCATTTGCAAACGCAAAGCCTCTCGCATAATCGCTTCAGGGCAATCATCAAGATCAAAACCCATTTGCGCCTCCAGCTGCCGCCGCCTGGCGCTTTTGTTGTTTTCACGATCTTCTTTGATTAGGCTCCAGAGCGACAGCAAATCAGCCTGGCTTTTTCCAAGCGCCAGCAAACGGCTGATAACTGCTTCAACAAAGCAATCCACCTCAGTTTGAAACTCCAGCAAGGGCATGACCTTGGCCGCTTCTGACCCAGTCGTGTAATTAACCGACTGACCAGGTGTCGAAAATGGTTCGGCCCAAATGCTCATTGACTCCCCGTCAGGAACAAAGGAGACACGTGGCCAAACGTAGCCATGATTGGCGGCTCCCAACTCATGCGACATACGCCAGGGCAGGGCAGGACGAAGCCCGGAAGCAGGCAAAGGCTCGTAGTTCAAGCGCCACCAAGAACTAGTGTTTAATTGAAAAATAAATTTGACATATCGTGGAAAGTGGTTTACAGTATGGTGTCGTTTTTCATCCAACCACAAGGAGCAACACCATGCCAAGAAAAGCCATTCCGTTTGCGATCAGAGAAGATGACCGGTCGAGACTCGAGGAAATTTTCGCGTCAAAGAATGAATCTCGCACGCGTGTTGATCGATGCCGCATATTGATCGAATTACACAAAGGAACACCGGTCATGGAAATTGCCAGCCAATGCGCCATCACAACAAACACCGTCCGCAATGTGCGGGAGCGCTACCAATCTGTTGGAATGGACTTTCTTAAGGATTTGCCGAGACCTGGCAGGCCACGTAAATATACTCAGGATGATGAAATCAGAGTGTTACGCCAGATCGACGCACCACCCCCGCCGGGACATGCTTCTTGGGATGGCACGACTTTATCTCAAGCGCTTGATTTGCCCGATGATTTTATTTGGGCAACCCTTCGCAAACATAATATCTGCCTGTGCCGTCGAAGAAGCTGGTGTGTAAGCACAGACCCCCAGTTTGACAAAAAAGCTGCGGACATCATCGGGCTTTATCTAAACCCGCCGGAGAATGCAATCGTAATTAGCGTTGATGAAAAACCTGGCATCCAAGCCCTCAGCCGGACACAAGGCTATGTGTATGGCCGTAACGGCGCGATTCTCAGGGCATACAAAAGCACCTATCGCCGGAACGGGACGCTCAATCTTTTCGCGGCGCTAACCGTGGCCAGCGGAGAAGTGTTCGGCAAGGTTACCAGCCACAAGCGGAGACCAGACTTCCAGGCATTTCTTGACGATCTGATGATAGATGTCGGAGACGACCAATCAATTGATTATCATATCATTGTTGATAATTACTGCATACATAAAAACAATGACGAGTGGCTTAAAAAGCATCCCAACGTGTTCTTCCACTACACGCCAACTTCCGCCAGCTGGCTAAATCAAGTGGAAATATGGTTTAATATCATGAGCAGAAAAGTCTTGCGTGATGGCAACTTTGATTCTCGCGAGGACCTTAAGGCGGCCATTGAGAACTACATCGCCAACTACTCGGAGCATCCACATCCTTTTGTTTGGCGCAAGCGAGAAGTCAAAGGAAGCCAGATAGCAGATAAACTAAATAACTTAATCAATTAAACACTAGCAAACCAATATGCCAAAGGATAGACCGAAACATGAATCGAGTCCCGCACTGTTTTCGACCAGATGTCCTCATTGCGGGTAAGACAAAGCCCAGATAAATAGATCGACAGCTGTGCCGAGGTGTCACAAAAAATGGGGTCGGCCACGCCTGATGCGAGCCAGTCTATGGAAAATTTCAGATCAGACATG
>JAQVUC010000153.1 GCA_028699715.1 Anaerolineaceae bacterium
AAAGGGTGCTGGAAAGTACGGGTCACTTCAACGATGACAGTTTTGTCCATTTTGTTGGACTTAACAATACCGGTTAAACGACGTCGTTTGTTCATTTCTTACCTTCCTTCTCACTTTGCACACGTTCGTTAAGGACGGTTTCGAGACGAGCGATATCCCGACGGGCCACTTTGAAGCGGCTTGTATCGGTCAGCTGACCGGTCACCATCTGGAAGCGCAAGTTCATCAGTTCTTGCCGGGTGTTGATGAGTTTGGTTTTAATTTCTTCTGTAGAAAGTTCTCTTACTTCTTTGGCGTTCATGAACCTTCTCCTAACGTTTCTCTAGATACAATTTTGGTTTTAAAACCAAGTTTATAGCGGGCTCTGTTCAAAGCTTCGGCTGCAGTTTCACTGTCTGTACCACCTACTTCAAACAAGATCCTGCCGGGGCGAATAACAGCCACCCAATGATCCACAGCGCCCTTGCCTTTACCCATACGGGTTTCTGCTGCACGTTTGGTATAGGGCTTGTCTGGGAAGACACGCACCCAAACCTTACCGCGACGTTTCATTTCATGAACAATAGCGCGGCGGGCGGACTCGATTTGACGCGAAGTCAAATAACCACAGTCCAGGGCTTTCAATCCATAGTCACCGAAGTTGACCGCTGCGCCGCGATAGGATTTCCCTTTCATACGGCCGCGCATCTGCTTGCGGTACTTTACTCTCTTTGGCATCAACATAATCTGCTACCTCACTCGCTTAGATAATTACTCGCTAACATAAACACCCTCGGTTGATTCAACCTTGTCTTCAGATTGATCGATGACGATGCCTTTATAAATCCAAACCTTGATTCCAATCTGACCGAAGGTAGTCGTTGCGGAAGCCCGAGCGAAATCGATATCCGCGCGCAGAGTCTGCAGCGGTACGCGACCTTCACGCAGGGTTACCCGGCGAGCCATTTCAGCGCCGGACAAACGACCGGAGACTGAGACTTTGATACCCTCAGCGCCCTGGCGTAAAGCCTGTTGAATTGCTCGTTTCATAGCCCGGCGGTAGCTGATGCGGCGTTCCAGTTGGCTGGCAATATTATTGGCAACCAAGAAAGCGTCAGTATCAGCAGATTTGATCTCTTTGACTTCCAAATCGATCTTCTTACCTGTCAGAGCTTCAAGTTTTGATCTAATTTCCTTAACGTTTTCGCCCTTGCGACCAATCAAAATACCTGGTTTTGCGGTATGAAGGGTGACCTTAACTTTGCCGGGATAGCGTTCCACTTCAACAGTAGAGACACCAGCACGTTCAGTTTCAGCCATAACCATCTTGCGCAGATCAATATCTTGATGCAGCTGTTCGGTGTAATCTTTGCCTTCAGCGTACCAGCGTCCTAGCCAGGGTTTGTTGATACCAAGACGAAAACCAATCGGATGTACTTTTCGACCCATAGTTTGCTCCTTACCTCTACTCGACTTCGCGTAATACAACGGTCACGTGAGAACTACGTCTCAACAAGGGTTTAAATCGACCGCGTGCACCGAACTCACGCCACTTTCGTGTGCGGGCTTCGTCTGCGAAGATCCGGTAAACGACGAGGTCATCACGGCTCACGCCAAAATTCTCTTCAGCATTTGACATGGCCGAATAAATCAGCTTACGTACAGGCTTGGCAGCCTTCTTGGGGGTCAGGCTCAAAATATCCAGGGCTTCTGTAACCTTTTTACCTCGCACCAGGTCAACTACCAGGCGGGTTTTTTGGGCAGATTCTCTGAAGTTAGAGAGTTTAGCAGTAATTTCCTGTGCCATCTCTTACCTCACCTTCCAGCTTTTTCTGCGACATGACCGCGGAACCAGCGGGTGGGTGCAAATTCGCCCAAACGATGTCCAACCATGTTATCAGTAACATAGATCGGAACATGGCGGCGGCCGTTGTGCACGGCGATCGTGTGGCCAACCATCTGGGGGAAGATAACGCTTGCGCGGCTCCAGGTTCGAAGGACTTTCTTTTCGCCCTTCTGGTTCATGTCTTCAATTTTTTTCAATAATTTCGGGTCTACAAATGGCCCTTTTTTCAATGATCGCGACATTTCAATTTCCTTTTCTGTCTCTTCAACCGCTATCTGCGTTTAGCTTTTGAGCGGTGGCGAACAATCATGTCATTCGTGCGCTTGTTCCGGCGGGTCTTGTAACCAAGGGTAGGAATACCCCAGGGTGTCTTGGGACCAGGCATACCAATGTTCGAACGTCCTTCACCACCACCATGGGGATGGTCTCTCGGGGACATCGCGGTGCCACGAACTTCAGGACGGCGTCCCATATGGCGTTTGCGACCAGCTTTACCAAGTTTGATATTGCTGTGTTCAACATTACCAACCTGACCGATTGAAGCGGTGCATTCCTGCAAAACCAGGCGAACCTCACCCGATGGCATACGAATTTGAGCGTATCTGCCTTCTTTGGCTAACAATTGAGCCGAAGTGCCAGCTGAGCGAACCATCTGAGCGCCCTTGCCAGGGTGCAGTTCGATGGCGTGAACAGTGGTACCAACCGGGATATTTGCCAGGGGCAAATTATTGCCGGGGCGGATCTCAACATTAGTACCGGACATCAGCTTATCGCCAACTTTGACACCGATCGGAGCGATGATGTAGCGTTTCTCACCGTCGGCATAGTTCAACAGTGCCAGGCGGGCGCTGCGGTTGGGATCATATTCGATCGCGGCGACTTTAGCGGGAATGTTTACTTTATCGCGCTTAAAATCTACGATACGGATCTGACGGCGGGCTCCACCACCACGATGGCGGACGGTTATACGCCCCATCGAGTTGCGGCCGGAATGCTTTTTGCGAAGAACAGTCAGACTGCGTTCGGGTTTACTCTTGGTGATTTCTTCGAAGGTATAACTGGTCTTGTGGCGTTGACCTGGAGTCTTCGGTTTATATACTTTAACAGCCATTATTCCACTCCTTCAAACACAGGGATACTGTCACCCTGCTTGAGGGTCACGATCGCTTTTTTGTAACCGCTGCTTCGCAAAACCAAACTGCGGCTGCGGGAGTTGCGGTGTGCCTTGGCGGGCAGATTAATGATATTAACGCGCACAACGTCGACATCGAAAGCGGTTTCAACAGCTGTTTTGACCTGTTCACGGGTCACATCGCTGTTTACCTCAAACACATATTGGTTAAGTTTGGTAGCCAAATAGTTTGATTTTTCAGTTACGACGGGGCGCCGCAGGATATCAAAAACGGAAATAGTCATTCTGCTTCACCTTCCTATCCCAAATAACCCTTGATCACATCCAGTGAAGCAAGTGGGATAATTACTTTTTCAAAACTGAGCAGATCACGGATGTTCAGGTAATTTGCCTGCAGCAGTTTGGCCTCAGCCAGGTTGCGTCCGGATTTGATCAGATTTTCTGATTTTTCACTCTTGTCAGGAACCAATACCAAAGCGCGCTTATCGCCAGCCAGGGCTTTGAGAGCTTTGGAGAGTTCAGAGGTCTTGCTATTTTTCATCTCGAAGCTATCAACCATGACAATCTTCTGGTCATTAGCAATTACGGTCAGGGCTGAGCGCAAAGCGGCCCGGCGCATTTTCTTGGGCATAGCCTGGAAATAACTGCGTGGCTTGGGTGTGTGGATACGTCCACCACCAACTGACTGGGCAGAAATCATGCTACCCCGACGAGCGCGGCCAGTACCCTTTTGTTTCCAGGGTTTGGCACCGCCACCACGGACTTCACCGCGGCGCTTGGTGTTGTGAGTACCCAAACGGGCATTTGCCATCTGGCGCTGATACGCCTGGTGCATCAGATCAACGTTGATGGCTGCGGCGAAAATATTTTCGGGCAGATCAACGCTATCAGTCTTTTCACCTTTTAAGTTATATACATCGACTTTCATGTTCACATACTCCATTCAACACAAGCGCTTACTGCTTGCGGGCAGCCTTGATCATCACAGTGCCACCCTTTGAGCCAGGAACAGAGCCCTGGACAGCAATCAGGTTGCGCTCGGG
>JAQVUC010000154.1 GCA_028699715.1 Anaerolineaceae bacterium
GGTGGGACGCTGGATGACTCACCGCAAACGACCCTGCAGCCGGATGGTTGGACCGGATTATGATCTTCCCGGTGTGCCCTGGGTATCCTACATTACCCTGGATGGCGTGGCCTTTCACGGCGCCTTCTGGCATTCCAATTGGGGTCATGTGATGAGCAACGGCTGCATCAACATGAAATCGATCGAGGCCAAATGGCTTTACCGTTGGACAGCACCTCAGGTCCCGTTTGAGAATTATTTTTATTCTGAAGCGGTCGGCACGCGCGTGGATGTGGTCACTGGCTTTGGCGACGTACCCTTAAGCTAAATATTAATTCAACTCTTATATTCGTCAGTCATACTACAAGTAAAGAAGAGAAAGAAAGGAAGCCTGTGAAGAAGGCAATTTTTGAAGGGCTTGTATACGATTCTTTGGAGCAACTACTTTCAGTTGCTTATGTTGGCGCGGAACCGACTTATGTGATCGACGATTACGGCTTTGACCGCCATGTGACCGCCGAGGAGATCGACCGCCAGGTCTGGGACCTTTTGTCTGAAGGTATCGAGGGCAAGGAAGACCTGCTGAGTGAACAAACTGCCAAAATGCTGGGGCAGGATGATATTTTTTCGGTGGCTGTGATTCGAAACCAGCTTGAGAACCGGGACAAACAATTTGAAGAACTGCAGGAAAAAGGTTTTCCCGCGGATGTGCGCATGTACATGACCATGCTGGGGTTCAAAATAATTGTAGATAACCGCGGTGAGGTGATTGAGGTGCGGCAGCCCTCTGTCACCAGTGAAGAGGACGAGTAAAAAGGGTTTAACTGATAAAATAGAGTAAGAATGATGATGTCACCTGCTAACATAATCGATGTGAATGAGGAAACCTTTGAGATGGAGGTTGTCCATTATTCCACGCTGGTCCCGGTAGTGGTGGATCTGTGGGCGCCCTGGTGCATCCCTTGCCGGGTCCAATCCCAAACCCTGGCCAAATTAGCGCACGAAGCTAATGGCGAGTTCCGCCTGGCGCGGATCAATGTCGATGAACAAGTCCGCCTTGCAGAACGCTTGAAGGTCACCAATGTTCCAGCAGTCAAGGCTTTCGTTGAAGGCCGGATGGTGGCGGAGTACATCGGCGTTCTTTCTGAAAAGAATATCCGCATGTTCGTGGACCGTATCATGCCCAGGACCGGGGCTTTGCTTCTGGCCAAGGGCAACAGCCTGATGCTTTTGGGGGAATTTGCAGAAGCAGAAACGGCTTTGGAGCAGTACGTAGCCGAAAGTCACGGCAACCCGGCCGGCATGTTGGCCTATGCCAGGTCTTTGCTCTATCAAGGCAAATCAATTCAGGCGACCCGTGTGTTGGAGAACTTCCCTCCCAGTGGAGAATCAGCCCAGGCTGACCTGCTCTTACCGGTAGCGAGAGCTTTCTCCCAGAGAGGTCTGGATGAAATCGTCTTTGATGATCCCTTGGAAGCCGCTTTCCGCAATGCCATCCGCATGGCCAAACGCGGCAATATCCTGATCGCTCTGGATGGTTTGCTGGGCGTTTTGAAGAAGGATAAGCACTATCGCGGAGACCAGGTCAAATCCATTTACCTGGGTTTGCTGGAAGTGCTCAGTGACGATCATCCCGATGTGCGCCAATACCGCTCAGATTTGAGCAGCGCGCTATTCTAAACAACCTCAGCCTGTTTTTTTATAGAAAAGTAAATACCTTTTTTGGGGCTTTCTGATTTTCTGCGGCATCAGAATTGGGAAATAAGTAATTTACCCAGCCTTTGTGACCGGTTTAGTTGAGGAGCAGGTCCAGAGTATGGGCTGCCAGACCGGCGGCCAGACAAAAGGGAATGCTCAAAATCGATTTGTATAGAAAGAACTTGAGCCCAAAAAATGTGGATTCGAAAGGTGCTTTGCTGAGGCCCAACAAGGCCCAGCCTGTGATCAGGGAAACAACCGTGCCCAAGCCGGCTCCGGAGGCCAGCACGGACGCGATGATGGGGAAGGCGGCGTAGGGACCCATGGCCAGCAGCATGCCGCCGAACGTGCCCAAAAAGATGCCCTTCAGCCCGGCTTCGGTTGAGAGCCAATTTTTCACAAACTCCACCGGGATGAGCACTTCGATCATGCCAGCCAGAATAAAAGCCCCCAGGATGAGTGGCAAGGTTTGCCATAACTGCCGGGCACCGATTTTGAGGCCTTCGACCTGCTTGCCGTTCTCTTTTTTATTGATGAAAAAGAGAACCAGCGCGATACCGCTGAAAATTGCGGTGGTCAGGAGCATATTACTCTCCCTCCCTGGCTAAATCATCTTCCACAGACCTATGCTCAAAAAGGCGTTTTGCCAGCAGTCCGCTGATGATGGGGATAAGCAGCGTGATCAAAAGCCTGATCAAGGCCACCTTGGGGTCCACCAGGCTGGCTTCCATAGGGATGCGGGAGAAATCGTAGATGTTTTTTCCGAAAAGGAAGGCGATCAGGATGTAAAAAGGCATGCCCTTGTCTGCCAGAGTGCGGGCGAAGGGGTAATAAATGTAAGGACCGCCAGGGAAGAACCCTCCCGCCAGCGCGCTGATGAGGATGCCTTTGATGCCGCTGTACTTTCCCAGCCATTTGTCAAGCTTTTCCTTGGTAAGAAGTACGTGGAGTTGACCGATCACCATGAAGGACACGACCAACATGAGAAAGGACTGAACAGCGGTGCTCCAGGCCTTCTCCAAGCCCGTCAGGACCAGGCCGCTGCCGCCCACAAGCTTGGCGATAAGAACCAGGATGATGGACGCTATGGCGATAACAAGCAGGGACTTTTTCAAAACGCCTCCTCAATGGTGCGGCTGCTTGAATTTTGTCAGAGGTAACTTAGTAAGATTTAAAGTTCAAAAACTTCTCTCTCAATTTTATTGCAATTACAGAGGAGGACATTAAGGTACCTCTTGGCTTGTGCTACTTATTGATAATGGAAGGGGCAGACAAGTTATCTTTCAGTTATTGGCGGCAACTTCTCTGACAGCGCGGAAGCTAAGGTAGGGCTGGCTTTCGGTTTTAAATCTTTCGAACACGCCGCCGTGGTAAACGATGATGTAGGCCCGGTTTTCGTCTTGAACGGAGGTGTCTGCGGTCCAATAGTAGATTACCTTAGAATGAACGTCCCATAGAGGGCTTTCCTTGTCCGGTGTGCGCTCATAAACCGCTTTCTCTTCAAGCGGATCCCAGAACCCGCCGGCGTTCTCGCCATGGAGCATCATCGAGCGGACGGCTTCATCCACCGTAGGTAGCCTCCAGATGTTCTGTGGCTCTGGCATGATTTGAGTGCCATCCTCTGAAAGATAGGCGCAAATCCGTGTGGCGTCCTCCCAGCTGGTGGCTTTATCCGGCCAGCCCGGACCTCTGGGCGCCCAGACCAGTTCAACACCGTTGCCCTCAACCAACCTGGCTTCAAAATTTTGATCATCGAGCCTTTGCGTAAGCTTGATCCCCTGCGGAATCGATATGGCCAGGATGGTGAACAAAGGAACCAGGATCAGCAGCCTGTAAGCCCACTTTTTTGGTTCTGGTTCACCTAAATAGTAGATCAGACCCATGGCCAGGATAGGGATAATGATCATCCCGAAAAGAACGCTGAAGGTCGCCCCGGAAAAGAACCAGGCGCTGAACGCTGCCGTCAAAATGTGCAGTGCCAAACCGATTTTCTTCCACCTCAAACTGACGAGGGCTAAGGCAACAAAGACGATGGTAAAAAGCAGGTATTGGAAAAAAAGCATGAACAGGTTTTCCCAAATGGAATGGGAATACCAGCCCTCGTGAAAATTCTCGATCGCGCCCCAGTAAGCCCAGAGGCTGGCAAAGATGAGGGTCAGGCTTACTGTCAAGACAATGATAGTTTACATAATGTTTAGGGTGATTATTTACACTTTTATCAATCAAACACTCCATCTACGATCCGCGGATCACCGTGGATCAGATACGCTTTTCTTGAGGTAATGACCCTAT
>JAQVUC010000155.1:0-3316 GCA_028699715.1 Anaerolineaceae bacterium
CAATGTGTCTACGCTTCCCGGTTTCACTGGGGAAAGGCAGGCGGCCCCTTGGAGTTTGCGAGGGGGGAATGGCAGATTTCACGGGTCATGGTGCTTCTGGATAAACCTGATCTGGCTTTGGAACACGCCCGGCTTTCTTTAATGTGGTGTGAAGAAAACCAAATCAAGGATTTCGATCTGGCTTTTGCCTATGAAGCGATGGCGCGATCTTATTGGGCGGCTGGTCGTTTTGAGGAAGCTCAAAATTACATCAAACTTGGCAACCAGGCGGCTGAGAATATCAGCGAGGCAGAGGACTGGGACTATTTCCTCAAGGAATTAAATTCGATTCAGAATTAAATATTCAGAAATCTGGCAGCTCCAAGATTTGACCATGCCATTAACCAATCATTGCAAAAAATCCGCTTTTACTGGATAATTGAAAAATGTTTTGGGAAGGAAGTCTTCTTCTGTTTTAAAATTTGTAATTATTAGCCTTTCTGATCCAATAATCTGTTGAACTTTATAAAAAGGAGAAATCATGTACAGTAAAAACACAGAATTAAAAAACGTATCCGGTCTTCACGCCCGACCAGCCTCCGAGTTTGTCTCAATGGCCAAGACCTTTGAATCCAAGGTGACGGTTCGCCGTTTGGATGATGAGGCTGCCCAGCCAGCTAACGCCAAATCCATCATTAAGATTCTGGCACAGGGTCTTTCAGTTGGAACCCCGATCGAAATCGTCGCGGACGGACCGGACGAACAAGAAGCTGTCGAAAAACTTTTTGAATTGGTTGAATCGAAATTTGGAGAAGACTAAACCACAGTTTCTGTAAGAATCAAGCACTTGGCTGAAAGGAGAGCTGATGAGGATATTAAAGGGAAATCCAGTCTCCAGGGGAATCGCCCTGGGTAAAGTTTACATCTACAGAGCCTTCAAGGCTGATGTACATGAATCCTATTTTGAGGCTGGCAAAGAAGACGAGTATTACAAAAAATTCAAAGACGCGGTGGCAACCGCCGAAAAAGAATTGGCAACTATTGTTACTTCCATGTCGGCTGAATCTCCTGAAAAAGCCAAAATTTTCACTGCCCATACAGAGATCCTCATGGATGAGGAGGTGGATGAAGGCGTAAAGGAAATGATTTACGAGAGCCGGGCTATGCCCGACTATGCCGTAGATGAAATCTTCACTGATTTCGCGAATTTGCTTGAGAAAGCCAAAGATCCCCTGATCGCGGCCAGAGCTGCCGACCTGCGGGACGTGCGCAATCGGGTTTTGCGCATTTTGAAAGGTGAAAAAGAAAGCAACCTGGCTAACCTCCGCGAAAATGTAATTGTGGTCGCGCATGATCTGCTCCCCAGTGATACCGCCACCATGGACCGCAATCGCGTAATGGGGGTCATTACCGAAATTGGTGGAGCCACCTCTCACACGGCCATTTTGACGCGCAGCTATAAGATCCCATCCTTATTGGGCGTGACGGACGCGGTCCAAATCATGAAGAACGGCGATAACATCGTGCTTGACGCCCTGGCTGGCAAGGTGCTCCTGGATCCTGAAAAAGAAGTCATCAAGGAATATCAGGAAAAACTGGTGGAATTTATCAAGGAAGAACGCGAAACCAGCGAGTACCTGGATAAAATCCCCCTGGTTGCCAGTGGAGAACGCTACAGTATAGGTCTGAATGTCGGCGATACAGAACCTGAAGATGGCTATAAATATGTTGATTTTGTTGGTCTTTTCCGCACTGAATTCCTTTATATGGGCAGTGAGTATATGCCCACTGAGCAGGAGCAATTTGAGGCCTACAAGAAAGTACTGGCCAATGCCATGGGGAACCCGGTCACCCTGCGCACATTGGATATCGGCGGTGACAAGACCCTGCGCTACATGGCGCTGCCAAAAGAAGACAACCCTTTCCTCGGCAACCGGGCGCTGCGTTTGTGCCTGGACCATATGGATATGTTCAAAACTCAACTTAGGGCTGCGCTGCGAGCTTCTGCTTTTGGTGAGATGAAAATCATGTTCCCCATGGTCGGAACAATCGATGATATCCAGGCTGCTAACGCTGTGGTAGCCGCAGTCAAGAAAGAACTAAAAGCAGAAGGACATGCCTTTGACGAAAAAATCAATGTTGGCATCATGATCGAGGTCCCTTCCATTGGTGTTATTGCCGATTTAGCCGCTAAAGAAGTTGACTTTGCCAGCGTTGGCACCAACGATTTGACTCAATACCTGCACGCGGTAGACCGCATGAACCCTTCCATCACTAAATATTATCAGAGCATTTCACCTTCGATGCTGCGCATCCTTGGAAGGATTTTCTCTGATTTTAACAAGGCAGGGAAACCAATTTCTGTCTGTGGTGAACTCGCTGGCGATGATATTGGTGCGGTAGTCCTGTTCGGTTTAGGGCTGCGTAAGTTCAGCATGAATGCTGCCAATATTGGGCGTGTAAAGCGGACCTTATCGCTCTTCACCCTGGAAGAAACTAAAGAAATTGCCAGTAAAGCTCAAAACATGAGCACAGAAGCTGAAGTGATCGAATTTGTAAAAGCCGAGATCGAAAAGCGCAATCTCTAACCATCTCTGACTGAAAAGTTAATGTAAAAGGCCGCTTATGCGGCCTTTTTTGCAGGTTGTATCAATAGCTACTTTGTTGCAGCAGTGCTATTTGTCCGCTTGGATCCATACAATTCTGAACGAGCGCCTAAAACAATCAGAGCAATCGCAAGAGGAAAGCTAAAAATCATGATCAGGAGAGGTTGTTTCCGCACTTGTTTTAACAAGTCAGCCTGGCTGACAACTTCAACGCTAATACTTTTCGAAACCGTTTTTTCAGTTTCACTGCTGACATCTTCAGTACTTTGCTGGATAGAAATTGAACCCTCCAGATTTCCTTCAAGCTTTGTTCCAACCACAAGGTCATCAGGCAGGGTGGCTTTGATAGGGATGATAAGCTCGCACTTTTCACTATCTGCTGGCCAGGTATTTTCCCTCAGTTCCAGGCCTCTCACGTCTTCTAAACGGATCAATTGGCTATTTTCCAAGGGCTTGTACAGAGTAAATACGAAATCATCGCGTCCGATCCCACCACAAGGAGAATTTTTATCCGATAACTCAAAATAAAAGGACTGAGTGGGCGCGGCGTAAACGATATCCGCTTTAGGCTGATCAATTTGGACTTTTTGAGCATATCCTGATAATAATTCGTTTTCAGTTTTGCCAGTTAAAGTGTAGATGGCAACCAATCCGAGGATAAAGAAAAGAATGCCAATACCAATTAAAAATAGGGTCCAACTAGGTTTTAAGAAAAATTTCACGCAAGTTCC
>JAQVUC010000155.1:3326-3968 GCA_028699715.1 Anaerolineaceae bacterium
ATTATGTTTTTTTTTCGAATTGAGTATAATGCATGCAATGCGTCTACGCTAATTCTTTCCGACAGACATTTTTGTAATAAACAGGAGCAAGATGAAACTAACCGACTTACTCAGACCAAACCTAATTGCTGTAAACGTTCATGTGAAAGACTGGCAGGAAGCAGTACGTGAATCCGGTCGCCTCTTGGTAGAGGACCAGGCTGTGGAGCCGCGTTTTGTGGATGCTATGATTGAGGTCGTAAAAGAATTTGGTCCATATATCGTTTTGGCTCCCGGCTTTGCCATGCCTCACGCAAAAGCTGAAGCGGGCTGTCTGAAAACCAGCATGTCTCTGATCACATTGAAAGAACCCGTTGAATTCGGAAATCCAGAAAATGATCCGGTTTATGTTGTGGCTGCCTTGACAGCAAAGGATCACAATGAACATATTGGCGCTTTGAGCCAACTGGCGGATGTGCTTTCCAACGACACTGTTGTGGATGAACTGGTAGCCGCAAATTCTGTTGAAGAAATACTCGCGATCGTTAATTCTTATTCAGAAGAAAACTGAACAGGAATTTTATATTATTGAAGGAGAGAAGATGATTAAAATTTTTACCGTTTGTCCCCAGGGTTTAGGCAGTAGCATGATTGCCAAAATCA